>NZ_LGQU01000079.1:0-102654 GCF_003115935.1 Azospirillum sp. TSH20 | reverse complement strand
TTCGGACCGAACTGAAGGCTTTCTTTGCTTGGCGACTAGCCCGGCCCCAGCATCGTTCCCGTGATCCACACTGCCGTACGGTTCGGCTGATAGCGTTCTGCCATCAGCTTTCTGCCAATCCCACATCCCTACCCCGGCTGATTGATTACGGACATCCTATAGAGTTTGGAGCGGGAAATGGAAGCTCCCCGCTTCGGAATATTATGGAACTATGGTTGAACGAGGTTGGGCTGAGCACGACAATCGACACTCCGGAAACCATTACGCGTGATGAAAGCGGTTCTCGCGTTATTACTCGACATAACTACCGCTGCCAAAACAGCATGCCCGCCAACGAGCTGGCCTTTATCTTGGTTCTGCTGCGGGAGCGGATGAAGCCTCTTGAGCGGCGTGATCTTATCCTTATGCGGGATCTCTACCCCGAAGAGGAAATTGCTGAGGCCCCGCGAAGAGAGTCCTATATTCATTTCTACGGATTCCGGCTGGATTGGCTACGCCATGCCGCTCGCCATTTCATTCTCAGCAAGATCAATCACCGGGAACTTCGCCCAACATCATTGCCGGGGTTCATTTCACGCCTTCAATTGCTTGAAACCTGCTTACGCGAAGAGCATGCCGATCCTCAAATCGAGCACGTTACCGAGTCCTTTATTAGGGAACGCTTCCTGAATTGGGGGAATACCCGCAAGTGCGTCGGCAAGAACTGGTACGCCGACGTTTGCAATCTCGTTCGCTACGCCTCCTGTTACTTGGCCGACCGCGGTTGGCCAAACCTCATGCTGGACAAGCGCGATCTCCGCCGTGTCGAAGGCATGTGGCCTGGAGGACGTGGCTATCAGTTGAAGGTGACGGAGCGCACCATACCCGATGATATTATCGAGCAGATGTTCCAGAAGCTCGACAGTCTCGACCCCGTCCTGAAGCGCCTTCTCATTCTTGGCCGCTACACCGGCATGCGGAGTGCAGATCTTCACGCCCTCGACTTCGACTGCCTGAAGGACGATCCTGACGATCCACGCTTTATGATTCTGACGTTCTACCAATCCAAGGTGCAACGCTGGAACACCAAGCCTCTTCTGAGGGAAGACGCCGCCCACGCGCTTGTAATCATGACCATTCGCGAGCAGCAGACCGAGGTGCGCCAGCAATGGGAGCATGAGACAAAGTATTTGTTTCCGACACGAACCGGCGACGGCGAAACGACCCTGACCGGCGGCTATACACGCGATGCCATCAAGAAATGGATGCTTACGGAAGGCATCCGCACCAAGGATGGAGTTTTTTGGGAATTCGGTTGGCATGGCTTGCGGCATTTTCATGGCACCGAACTGGCGCTGCAAGGCCATGACATTGCGCTGATCCAGATGGAACTGGGCCATGGCTCCGCCGACATGACGATGGTTTACATCAACCGCCGCCTGCACCTGAAAAAGAAGGCCTTGTTGGAGAAGGGCGGCGGCCGATTCATCGACATCAAGGGCCAAGTGGACAACAAGATGGCGGCCCTTGCCGTGCGCCGGGATGCCACGCTGGCCGTGGATGTGCCTGGCGGCCTGTGCTCCCTACCTGGCCAACTGGGCGAATGGTGCGAGCACAACCGCGCCTGCATGACTTGCATCCATTTCCGCGCAGACGTCGATCAACTGGCTTTCTTCGACCAGGAGTACGCGGCCATTACCGACACCATCGCCCGTTTGAAGCAGGAGGTTGCCGAATACCGCCAGCAGGGACGGACTCGCATGGCGGAGATTGGCGAAAAGCGGCTGGCGCACAACCAAGCTCTATTCATAAACCTCACCACCATCATCGCGACCATCAAGGCAGAAGGCAGCTACCGTGGCGACACCCGCAAATACCAGCGGCCTACGGGCAGCAACGGAGGAGAAGCGCATCCGCAAGCGCCGGGCCGTTGAGGCCGCCATCCAGGACATGCGGCACGCCGGCGAGGCGATCACCTTCAAGACTATCGCCGAGAAAGCCGGCGTCAGCCGCGAATACCTCTACCAGAACTTCAAGGCAGACATCGAGCAGCTGCGGACAGCGACGCATAACCGGCGCATCGAGATGGAGGGCGAACCGGTGCCAATGCGCACCGCCCGCCGCTCGGCCACCATCGAGGCGGCGTTGCGCAACAAGATCACGCGCTTGGAAGAGGAGGCCACGGAACTCCGCAAGCAGAAGACTGCGCTGGAGCGCCGCTACGAAAGGGCCCTGGGCGAGGCCGAGGAATGGCGCCAACGGCATCAGCGCGCCTTGGCAGAACTGCTGGAATTGCGCGGACGGCTGATCCGGAACGACGGCTGATGAGCGCCGAGCCTGGGGCCGCCGTAGCGCACCCCAGGACAGTTTCAAGTTCGGCGGCGGCCATCGGCTCCCCAGCCTGTACCGCAATACGAGGCTAAACCAACTCCTGAAACCCGCTCAAGTACGGCGTTCAAATACCCTCTTTATTGCTAACCATCCCGCTAAGTGGACATGTCAACAGCGTGTTAGATCCTGAATTTCAGCCACTTCAGCGCACTTCCTACAGGTAAATGGAAAAACAGCCAAGCTCCAGCTTCGGCCGCTCACTCCCCGGCGGATTCGACCACCGCCTGCCCGCGGGAGATGTCGGCGACCAGCCGGATGAACGCGTCGGCCCGGTCACGGGGTAGTGTGACGTGAAGCCGGACTCCGTCGGGGGTGAAGCCCGTCGTCTCCACCCGCGTGCCGGGAAAGCCGCCGAGGCTGGAGCGGATGCGCGCCTCGTCGGCGAAGGCGCAGGCGACCGACAGGGTGGCGTAATCGACGATGGGCTCGCGCTCCGCCGCCTTCAGGCAGCTGGCCGCCGTGCCGCCATAGGCGCGCACCAGCCCGCCCGCCCCCAGCAGGATGCCGCCGAACCAGCGGCTGACCACCACCGCCACCCGATCGAGATCCTGCCCTTCGATGGCCTGCAGGATCGGCCGCCCGGCCGTCCCGCCTGGTTCGCCGTCGTCGCTGAAGCGATAGACGTCGCCCACCCGCAAGGCCCAGCAATTGTGTCCTGCGTCGAGCATGCTGCACTCGGCGATGAAGCGGCGCGCCTCCTCCTCGCTGCTGGCCGGAGCGGCCTGGGCGAAAAAGCGGCTCTTCTTGATCTCCTGCTCGAACCGCTCGGGCTTGGTAAGGGTGAACATCTTATGCCTACCGGGGGTCACGACACGAATGGTGGTTATTGTTCGGGATCTGAGAACGGGCTGAGGACATGGACGATATGGTGACCCTGCAACGGCCGTCTTCCTCCCAAAAATCCTGAATTTCTCCACACTTGGACTGCGGGCGAAAACGCGAGGGATTTTGATACGGCAAAAGTCCGTCACGAAAAGAAAGGGCTTCGCGATGACTTTTGCAACAGGTGTCTCGCCCATCGGCTAAGCACCTGTCTCCATCAACGGCTAGCACCTGCTGCTGCAGCCGACCGCTCAAGCAACAAAGGCCGACCATTCCTGCCGCTTCTGCGTCAAAGCCATCAATGCATGTGAGGTTTTGGGTGCTCCGGGTGATCGAACAGCCATGCCCAGTGGATGATGCTGATGTATACAGGTAGCATCCTACTGTTATGAACACAGTGAATGAGAAAGATTATCAAACGCACACGTTATGCCTTACTGATCATATCGAGAGAGCTCTCAAGATCTCTCTAAGTATCCTTTTGAATATTTGCGGAAGTCTGCACGCAATTTATGATAGCTATATTGATTTCTTTGGAGATAATTATGCTGAACACCATTTTCTCTTACACCGATCAGCACCGTGAAGTCGAATGGTTGGATCGCCACACGCCGCCGAAACCCGGCATGATCTTGCTTGAGCAACGCTGCACAGGTGCCGGCGAGCGCGTGATGTTCGTATGGGGATGGCCAACGCCACAGTCTTTCGTACCCGCTGAGATCGTGTGCTGGTCCGAACCGAACGTGCTGGCAGACCAAGAGAAGCTTGGCCCAGGCGCAATTGTGAGCGGATAGGAGATACCCATTCGACCCAAGAATTTTGGTCTCGTCATCAACCAAATTGGCTCATGAGAAGGGCATAATTGGTGGCGAACGGGCTGCGCATTCTTGTTACTATGCTCTATGAGCATAGTGATTCGGAAGATTAAGGAGCCTACTCTCCCGATTTTGAATTAAACCAACGCCATATTTACTTTTCCATTATGTTGGAGACCTACCATTCTGCAACAGAGATGTTGCCAGCATCCAGGCCCTGGCCTTCGCTGTTCCCGAATGAGAGCTACGGCTGGGTGATCGGACGTGACGAGGCGGCGGCTTTGACGATGCTTCGTGTCGGCCTAATGCACTTTGGTTGGAAACCAGCCCTGGGGGTCAGCCCCAAAACTCCAGCCAGAGCCGAATAGGCTTGGCTGGGGTCGTTCATACTTCGGACAATCTGCGCATTTCCGTAGAGTGCCCCACTATAGCACGAAGTCGAAGGCGGAAAATCCGTAGTTGGCGATGTTGACCTGGATGCGGAAATCGGCCGTGCGATCGCCGTTCACGTCGCCCTCGATCAGCGTCACGGCGCCGGAGGCCTGATAGCGCAGCTGGCCGGCCGCGCTGAAGCCGGCGGTGCCGATGAAGGTGAAGGCGTCGTTGTCGGTGGTGCCGGTGATGGCGTCGATCTCCGACACGTCGATGCGGTCGCCCTCGGCGCCGACGGTGGCATAGCTCGCCAGCCCCTGCAGCGCCTCCGCCGCCACGACGGCGCCGTTGAAGTTGATGATGACGTCGGGGGCGGCCAGGGTGGATTCGGTCAGGTTGCGGATGGAGAAAACGTCCGCCCCGGCGCCGCCGTCCATCAGGTCTGCGCCATAGCCGCCGATCAGCGTGTCGGTGCCGTTGCCGCCCAGGAGCACGTCCTCGTAGGTCGTCGTCGTGTCGCTGGCATTGACCGAGATCTCGTGGCTGCGGTCGGAATAGACGTCGCCGAACATCACGTCGTCGCCGTTGCCGCCGCGCAGCACGTCGCTGCCCAGCCCGCCATAGAGCGTGTCGTTGCCGCCGCCACCGTCCAGCCAGTCGTTGCCGGCCCCGGCATCGAGCCAGTCGTTGCCCTCCTCGCCCAGCAGGGTATCGTTGCCGACGACGTCGATGACGTCGCCGCGCATCAGATCGTCCCCCGCCCCGCCGAACATCAGGTCGTTGCCCGCCCCGCCCTCCAGCTCGTCGGCGCCGTCGCCGCCCAGCAGAAGGTCGTTGCCGGCATTGCCGAACAGCGTGTCGTTGCCGGTCAGCCCGGCGATGGTGTCGTTGCCGGCGCCGCCGCCGATGGCGTCGCCCATGATCCCGCCGACCAGATAATCGTTGCCGGTGGAGGCCGAGGACGAGACGGTCAGCCCGATCAGCGAGGGCTGGGAGAAGCTGAGCAGCGACCCCATCGGATAGACCCCGTCGGTGGCCTGCAGCAGCTCGATGCCGGTCAGCGTGTCGATGCCGTCGGGCCCGCTGACCAGCAGGGTGCCGTTGGCATCGATGGACAACGAATAGGAGGCGAGCGCCCCGGTCAGCACGAAGGTATCGATGCCGCCCAACCCGTCCACCGCGTCGGTGATCGGGTTGCCCAGCGCGTCGAAAGCGGCGCTGCCGCTCAGCGTGTCGTTGCCGGTCGTGCCGGTCACCGGCAGCGGCGCGCCCAATGGCGCACCCTGTCTGGACAGCAGATCCGCCGCCCAAGGGGGAGCCGCGGCCTGCAGGGCTGATGCCGCAGCCGTCTCCAGGACGGACGCCGCTCCGGACAGGCGGGGCGTCGCCCGCAGCGGCCGGCCCTCGTTCCGCCCGAAGACGAGGTAATGGAGTTCGGCCGCCGTGGCGTCGCCGCCGGTCGCCGCCGCCACATCGGCGTTGGCCGCCAGATAGGCAGCCGCGTCGAAGGTGACGCCGCGCCCCTCGCTCCGCCCGAAGCTCAGGTAATGGAGGGTCGCGGCCCGCCTGTCGGTGCCGAAGGCGGCGATCAGGTCAGGATAGGAGGCGAGGTAGCCCAGCGCATCGAAGCCGGTCCTCCGCCCTTCGCGGGCGCCATAGACCAGATAATGCTGCCTCGCGGCCTCGGCATCGACGCCGACCGCCGCCAGCACGTCCGGGTTGGCGGCCAGATAGCTCACCCCGTCGAAGCCGCCGAGGCTGCGCCCCTCGTTCCGGCCGTTCCAGGCGTAATGGGCCGCCGCCGCGATCGTGTTGTCGCCGAAGGCGACGGCGAGGTCGCGGTTGGCCGCGAGGTAGCTGCGCGCGTCGAAGGCGAAGGCCGCCGGCGCGGCGGTGCGGCCGTCGATGGTCAGAAGTTCGACGTCGGTCAGAGTATCGATGCTGCGGCTCGACACCACGGCATAGCGCCGGCCGCTGCCGTCGAGCGCCACCACCACCGGCGTCTCCGCCCGGTAGCTGCCGCCCTGCAGGGCATAGCGGCGCGGATCTGCGGTGTAGATGGCGCGGTCGGTGCCGCCGCCGCCATCGAAGCTGCGCCCGCCGGGAACGCCCAGATAGACGCTGTCGTTGCCGTCCGCCCCGACGAAGCCGTCGATCTGCTGAAAGATCCGGGCGCCGAGCCGGTCGAGCGTCCCGCCGGTCAGCGGAACAGTCAGCCCCTCGATCCGGTAGCGCAGGGCGCCGGCCGGATCGCGGTCGGTCAGGCCGGTGAAGCGGACGCTCGCCGCCGCCCCGCTGCCGGTGGCGGCATAGTCGAGCGTGGCGGCATGCGCCCGCCCGGCGGCGGTGCGGGTGACGGTCTGGCTGCCGGTCCCGGCGGCGATGGAGGCGGCATCCGGCAGGGTGGTGAAGGCGTCGGCGACGAACCCGTTCGCCAGCCGGGACTCGTCCATATCGAGGGCGAAGCCCTGCCCCGCCACCAGCCGCGCCATGCACGCCCCCCTAGCCGTCCCCCTTGGCGCCGCAAGGCGGCACCGACCGGCCGATCAGGCCGGATGAACCGGTCAGATGACCTGGAGATAGGCCGGGTCGAGCGCGCCGTGGCGGAACGGGATCCAGTCCTTGTGGTCGGCGCGGTACTGCAGGCCGTAGGGGTTCTTGAAGAAGATCTTCTGCAGCGGCTGGCCGCCTTCGGCGCGGGTGCGCTCCAGGTCGATCAGCGGCGAGGAGGCGAACACCTTCTCCCACAGCTCGGTGTTGTCCACCTCGCGGCCGGCGTTCTTCACATAGTCGCGCGCGGTGTCGCTGAGCTGCCAAGCCTCTTCGACCATCGCGTAATAGTCCACAGTACCCTCGGCCATGGCCTTCGAACTCCAACCAGCGTTGCACAGAGTTTCCGCTCACATAGCGCATTTCCGGCGGCAAAGGAACCACCTGCGCGCCGCAGCGGTCGAGCGCGGCCGGACGGTCCGGCCACACCCGATGAAACGATGTCACGGACGGTCCGCCGCCGCTCCGTCGATGGCCCGCCCGTCGATCATGGGCGCCGGCAGCGCGGCGGCCGGCCGCGTCTTGCGCAGCGGGGCGGCCAGCTTCTCCCACGACCGGGTGCGCCGCAGTCGGCCGGCCACCCCCAGCCCGACCGCCAGCAGCCCGGTCAGGCTGATCGCCGCCCCCACCGGCCCGCCGACCAGCAGCCCGGCCAGCCCGGCCGCACCGGCCAGCAGAGCGCGCAAGCCGATGGTCAGCGCCACCGCCCCGGTTCCCGGCGCCAGCCGCGGCAGCAGCACCAGCAGAAGCCCGCAATCGACCGCGGTGCGCAGGCTCCAGGCCATGGCGGCGCCGGCCGCGCCGTAGCGCTCAGCCAGCAGCCACAGCACGCCCAGATAGACCGGCAGTTCGGCCATCTGCAGCCTTGCGGTCACGTCGACCCGCCCGACGCTCTGGATCAGGGTGTTGGGCACATAGGCGGTGGCGTTGAAGAAGACGCCCAGCATCAGGATCGACAGCACCGACGCGCTGTTGGTGGCGAAGGCCGGCCCCAGCCACAGCTCCAGCGCCGTCTCGCCGCCGACGATGGTGGCGGCCTGCATGACCAGGAACACCGCCAGCGTCAGATGGCCGCCGGCGTCCAGGATGCGGCCCAGCGCCGGCGGGTCCCGCCGGAACAGGCTGGAGGCCAGCGGGAACAGCGCCAGCGACAGCGCGCCCGGGATCACCATCAGCCGCGACAGAAGCTCGAACGGCGTCGTGTAGAAGGCGACCATCGCCGCCGGAACGAGGCTGAGCAGGATGAAGCGGTCGGCATAGAGCATCGCCGGGCCGACCAGATTGTTCAGCATCATCCAGGCGCTCATGGTGAACAGCCCGCGCAAGCTCGGCCGCCCCCAGCGGCCGGGATGCAGCAGGTCCGGCAGCTGCCGCACCGCCAGCACGCCGTAGCCGACCAGCCCGATGAAGCGTCCCACCGCGATGGCGGCGATCACCGGCACCAGGCTCTGACTGAAGGGCAGCACGCAGAGCGGGCTCAGGTAATTCAGCACCCCCACCGTCATCCGCACCAGGCTGATCGGGCGGAAGCGCTGGTGCGCTTCCAGCACGCCGCGCAGGCCGGCGGAGACCAGCGCGATCGGCACGATGGCCGCCGCCACCAGCAGGCTGAGCCGGATTTCGTCCGGCGAGGTGCCGGTCTCCAGTTGGAAGCGGTCGGCCAGCAGCCCGGCGCCCAGCGCCACCACCCCGCCGGTCAGCAGGCCGATGGCCCCCATCAGGGCGATGGCCGGCCCGGCGATGCCCGCAGTGTTCGCAGAGCCGTTGGCCTGCTCCGCCTCATGCCCAATCCGGTCGGCGACGACCTGGACCAGCGACCGTCCCAGCCCGAGATCCAGCACGCCCAGATAGCCGAGCAGCGCCCAGATCAGGGTCAGCGCGCCGAAGCGCTCCATCCCGACGGCGGAGATGAGCCACGGAATCGACAGCAGGGCCGCCGCCATGGGCAGCCCCTCGCCGAGCAGATTCCAAAGCGTGTTGCGAAGCAAAATCGAAGGTCCGTACGCGAAACACTGTGGAGTGGCGTTCGGGATGACCCGACCCCGGCCATGCGGCTCTTCAGCCGTTGGACCTAAGCCTATGCCGTCCTGACGACGCCATTGTTATCCGTCCATCCTGTCCAAAACGCTAACGGAATCGCTTGGATGAAACGGTCTGGACCCTGATCTTCCGTCAGGACAGGGCCTGCTCCAGCGCCGCGGCGATCCGGTCGACGTCGACGTCGGCCATGGCCGGGAACAGCGGCAGCGACAGCGTGTGGGCATAATGGGCCATGGCGCCGGGCAGGGCGAGATCGCCGTAGCGGCGGCGCCAGTAGGGTTGGCGATGGACCGGGATATAGTGCACCTGGGTGCCGACGCCCAGGGCGCGCAGGGCCGCCATCACGGCAGACCGGGTCCGCCCGGCGGCGCGGAAGTCGATGCGGGCGGCGCACAGGTGCCAGGCCGGCCGGCACCAGGGGACCAGGGCCGGCGGCCGCACCAGCGGGGCCAGCGGCGCCAGCCGCTCGGCATAGAGCGCCATCAGCCGCGCCCGCCGTTCGACGAAGCGGTCGAGCCGGCCGAGCTGGCTCAGCACCAATGCCGCGTGGATGTCGGAGAGGCGATGGTTGAAGCCCGGCTCCGCCATCTCATAATACCAGGGGTTGGGCTTCCCCTCCGCGTCCAGCGCTGCCTCGGGATCGGCGAAGCCCTCCCCCGCCTGCGGCTCGCGCATCATGCCGTGGTTGCACAGGCGGCGGACCCGCGCCATCAGCGCCGGGTCGCTGCCGGTGACCGCCCCGCCCTCCCCCGCCGCGATGGTCTTGACCGGGTGGAAGGAGAAGACGGTCAGCGACCCCGCCTCCACCCCTGCCCGCCCGGCGCCGACCGGCGTCTCGCTGCCTCCCGACAAATCCACCGTGCCGATGGCGTGGCAGGCATCCTCGACCAGCGCCAGCCCTTCGGCCTGCGCGAGTGCCGCCAGCCCGGCCAGTCCGGTCATTTGGGCCGTCTGCCCGGCGTAATGGACGGGGGCGAGGGCGCGGACGCGCCAGCCGGCCTTGGCCGCGCGGGCGATGGCGGCCTCGGCCTCGGCGACGCCCATCAGGCCGCTGTCGGGATCGACGTCGGCGAAGGCGACCTCCGCCCCGGCATGGCGGGCGGCCGATGCGGTGGCGAGGAAGGTGTTGGACGGCACCACCACCGCGTCGCCCGGCCCGATGCCCAGTGCGGCATAGGCCAGCCGCAGCGCCGCCGTGCCATTGGCGCAGGCGACCGCCTCGGCCGCCCCGACCCGAGCGGCCAACGCGCGTTCGAAGCCGGCGACCGCCGGCCCCTGGGTCAGCCAGTCGCCGCGCAGCACCGCCGCCACCGCGGCGATGTCCTCCTCCTCCACCGACTGGCGGCCGTAGGGGAGGAAGGGCAACTCCGCCGGCAGGGGGTCCGCCATCAGGGGGCTTCCGCCAGCAGGCGGCGCAGCCGCTCGCCGTCCAGCCAGTCGTCGTTGCCGTCGCTGGCATAGCGGAAGCCGTCGGCCACCGGGCGGGCGCTCAGCCGCTCGTACGGCGCATGCTGCCAGAAGGTGAAGGCCGGCTCGATGACGTAGCGGTCTTCCAACTCGTAGGTCTGGCGGGAATCATCCTCGGTGATCATCACCTCGTGCAGCTTCTCGCCCGGCCGGATGCCGACGATCCGCTGCGGCAGATCCGGCGCCATGGCGCGGGCGAGGTCGGCGATGCGCATGCTGGGGATCTTCGGCACGAAGATCTCGCCGCCCTGCATCATGGCGAAGCAGGACAGCACGAAATCGACGCCATGCTGCAGGGTGATCCAGAAGCGGGTCATCCGCTCGTCGGTGACCGGTAGATGGTCGGCCCCCTCGGCGATCATCTTGCGGAACAGCGGCACGACGCTGCCGCGCGACCCCACCACATTGCCGTAGCGCACCACCGCGAAGCGGGTGTCGAGCGTGCCCGACAGGTTGTTGGCGGCGATGAAGATCTTGTCCGACGCCAGCTTGCTGGCGCCATAGAGGTTGATGGGATTGGCCGCCTTGTCGGTCGACAGCGCGACGACGCGCCGCACCCCCGCCGACAGCGCTGCCCGCACCACATTCTCCGCCCCGTAGACGTTGGTGTTGATGCATTCCATCGGGTTGTATTCGGCAGCCGGCACATGCTTCAGCGCCGCGGCGTGGACGCAGAAATCGACGCCGCGCATCGCCAGCTTCAGCCGCTCGCAATCGCGCACGTCGCCGATGAAGTAGCGCAGCGTCGGCGCCCACTCCGCCGGCATGCGCTGCTGCATCTCGTACTGCTTGAACTCGTCGCGGGAGAAGATGATGACCCGGCGCGGTTTGGCGCGGCGCATCACCGTCTCGACGAAGCGGCGGCCGAAGGATCCGGTGCCCCCCGTCACCAGGACCGAGCGGCCGTCCAGCATGCGCAACCCCGCCTCCAGACCTCCGTCCGCCCCGTCCGGGGTCCATGCCTCGGGTCCGCTGGCCTTGCTGGAATGAGTCGTCACCGCCGGTTCCATCCGTTGAAGGTCCGCATATCGCTCGAAACCGCCGGCTGGCCTCCCGCGCTCCGGATGGTCCGGGCGGGCGCCAAGTCGGGATCGAAATGAACCCCGACCGTAGCCGGTGCTTTCTGACGATCGGGTTAATTCACTCTGTCTCCCGGCGCAAGGCCCCCGGCACAGCTCCTCCGGCGGACGGACCGGGCAGCCTGCCCGCCTGCACGTCCTCCAGCAGGCGGATCTGCGCCGGCAGGCAGACTGTGGCAAGGTCGAAGCGCTCCACCGCCGTCATCCTTGCGGCGGCCGACAGGGCGGCGCGCAGCTCCGGATCGTCCAGTGCCGTCTCCACCCGGTCGGCGAGCGCCAGCGGATCGAAGAAGCCGGTCAGCAGGCCGTTCACGCCGTCCTCGATCACCTCGGCGACCGGCGGCGTGTCGGAGCCGACGATGACGGCGCCGCAGGCCATCGCCTCCAGCATCGACCAGGACAGGACAAAGGGGAAGGTCAGGTAGATGTGGGCGCGCGAGATGCGCAGGACCGACAGGTAGTCCTCATAGGGCAGCTTGCCCAGCACATGCAGCCTTGCCGCCTCGTGCCGCGGGTTGCCGGCGGCGTCCAGCATCGTCTCCCGCCACATCGTCTCGCGCCAGGTGCCGCCGCCCTCGGGCGGAGCGCCATAGCTGACCTCGTCGCCGCCCACCACCAGGATGTGCAGGTTGGGCCGGCGCCGCAGCAGCTCCGCCGCCGCCCGCATGAAGGTGGGAAAGCCGCGGTAGGGCTCCAGGTTGCGGGCGACATAGGTCACCACCTCGTCCTCGCGCGACAGGGTCCGGCCGTCGGGCAGGGTGACGGTGGCAGCCGGATCCGGCCGGCAGACCGCGGTGTCGACCCCGTCATGGATCACCGAGATGCGCGGGCGGAAGGCGTCGGGATGCTGGCGCCGCTGCCAGTCCGTCGGGCTGACGCCCCAGTCCATCGCCTCCAGCCCGGCCAGCAGCGCGGCGTTCTTGGTGCGGATGCGGCAGCGCGTCTCCAGCGTCACCGGCTTTTCCGGATCGAAGCCGACGTCCGACCCGTCGGCCCGATAGAAGAACTCGCAATAGAGCAGCAGCCGGGCGTCCGGGAACAGGTCCTTCAGGAACAGCGCCTCGCCCCAGCCGGGATGGGCGCAGATCACGTCGGGGGTGAAGCCCGCCTTCTGCAGGGCCAGCCCGGCCCGCACCGCGCCCTGCCCATGCAGGACCTGCCCCTCGAACATACGGATATAGGGGTGGGTGCCCTCCCCCGGCTCGCGCGTCGGCCGGTAGAGCGCCATCTGCACGCCCTTCGGCAGCTCGCGCCGGACCTTGCCGATGAAGGCGACCTGATGGGCCGGGTCGGCCGCGAAATGGCGGACCAGATGCTTGTACTGGCCAGGGGTGTTCTGGTGGACGAACAGGATCCGCATGGAAAAACAATGTCCGGACGACGGAGAAACGGAGCGACAGCCTGCAACCATCCGCCGGCGCTGTCGATGCATATGACCATGATCGGCCCCGAGACCCGGAACCCGGCCTTCTCAAGTCCCACGAAGGATCCGTTCCGCGTCCGCCGTCTTGCGCCTATAAGGTCTCGCGTCCGCCGGCACCGCCCGGCCCATCGCGCGACGGAGCGCCGACGCCCCTTGTCCTGTCCCGAAACCTTTTCTCCCCTGCCGTCCTCCCCCTGGCGCTTCCTGTGGATGTTCGTGCGCGAGCGTTTCCTCGGCCGCGCCATCCTGCTCAACCTCGCCGCCGCCGGCGGGATCGGGCTGATGGGGATGGAGCCGGTGGCGATGCGCGGGCTGGTTGACGCACTCGCCGGGATATCGGGGGCTGGACTGTCAGGGAACCAACCCTCTGGCTCCCCCGCCTGGACGGCGGAGGTGATGCGTTGGTTCCTGCTGCTGGGCGGGCTGTGGATCGCGTCCGCCCTGTTCAACCGCCTGCGCGAGCTGGTGGACCTCCACACCTCGCCGGCGCTGCGCCATGCCATCCAGGTCCGGCTGTTCGACCATCTGATCGACCATTCGCCGCGCTACTTCCAGGACAATTTCGCCGGCAATCTGGGCCAGAAGGTCAAGCAGGCCGGGCAGAGCGCCATCCAGATCCTGGAAATCCTGACCAACGACATCATCCGCATCGTCGTCATCCTCGCCATCGGCCTGACCCTGCTGGCCTCGGCCCAGACCCTGTTCGCCGTGCTGCTGGTCGGCTGGACCGCCGCGCACCTGACCCTGTCGGCGCTGCTGGCCCGGCGCTGCCTGCGGCTGTCGCACGCCTTCTCCGAGGAGGTGTCGTCGACCACCGGCCGCATGGTCGACGTCATCGCCAACGCCGAGCTGGTGCGCGCCTTCGCCCGCCGCCGCCAGGAGCTGTCCGGCCTGTCCGACGCGCTGACCGGCGAGATCGACCGCTCCAAGGAGCTGCGCTGGTTCCTGACCAAGATGTGGTTCTGGCTGTTCAACGCCCTGCTGGTCTTCCAGATCACCCTGATCGGCATCGCCGTGTCGGAGGCGACGGCTGGCCGGATGAGCGTCGGCGACTTCGCCATGGTCTTCTCGCTGGCCAGCATCGTCGGCACCAATGTCTGGGGCCTGTCGACGCGCATGCTGGGCTTCTTCGAACAGCTGGGCATCCTGTCCGGCGCCCTGGAGCTGATCGTCCGCCCGCACGAGATCCCGGATCCGCCCGGCCGCCCCGATCTGGCCGTCACCGCGGGCGCCATCCGCTTCGAGGATGTCCGCTTCGCCCATCCGGGAGGCGGGGCGGTGTTCGACGGCCTGTCGCTGACCATCCGGCCGGGGGAGCGGGTGGCGCTGGTCGGTCCCTCGGGGGCGGGCAAGAGCACGCTGGTCCGGCTGCTGCGCCGCCAGTTCCCCGTGCAGGGCGGCCGCATCCTGATCGACAGCCAGGACATCGCCCAGGTCAGTCTCGCCTCGCTCAACCGCGCGGTGGCCGAGGTGCCGCAGCTGCCCAGCCTGTTCCACCGCTCCATCCGCGACAACATCGCCTATGGCAGCGAAGGAGCCAGCGACGACGCCATCCGCGCGGCTGCGGCCCGCGCCCATTGCGACCGCTTCATCGAGGGGCGCGCCAGCGGCTACGACACCGTGGTGGGGGAGCGCGGCATCCAGCTGTCGGGCGGCGAGCGCCAGCGGGTGGCCATCGCCCGTGCCTTCCTGAAGGACGCGCCGGTCCTGGTGCTGGACGAGGCGACCTCGTCGCTCGACTCCGAGACGGAGCATCTGATCCAGGACGCCCTGCTCGGCCTGTTCGAGGGGCGCACGGTGATCGCCATCGCCCACCGGCTGTCGACCGTCACCGGCATGGACCGCATCCTCTATATGGAAGCGGGCCGTATCCTGGAGGACGGCGACCATGCCACCCTGCTGCGCCGCGACGGCCCCTATGCCCGGCTGTGGCGCCGGCAGGTCGGCGGCTTCTTGCCGGACGATGCCGGCGCCACCAGCCTGGAAGAGGTGCGATGATGCGGATCCGCCCGGCGCTGCTGCTCGCCGCCAGCCTGATCACCCTTGCCACGAAGGCCGCCGCCATGTCGCCACTGCCTTTCTTCCAGCGGGTCGAGCGTGTCGGCCTGCTCTGCGCGGTGGATGCCGAGGGCGGCCCGGCGGCCGATCTCGGGGATGACGCGCTGTGCGGTCGCGCCGCGGCGGTGCTGTCGGGACTGCTGGCCTCCGGCCCGGCGGTCACGGCGCTCGTCCCCAACGACGCCCGCATCGCCGATCCCGGCACCCTGCTGCTGCTGGTCCACGCCACATTGCGGCCGGACGACGGAAAGCGGCTTTTGTCGGTCGCCGCGACCCTTCAGCGCAGCGGATCCGTCGGCGGCGCACCCTTCTTCATGATGCCGCCCCAGGCCGTGGCGCTGTCCGGCACGCTGGAGGAAAGTCTTTTGGAGCAGGCGCTCCGCCGCCTGCTGACCCCGCTGGCCGGAGCGTTGCGCGCCAACCCCTGAGGGGGCGGAGTTTGGAGTCTTGTCGCAGGGGGGAGTGCGGGTTCGGTGAGGTGCTCTTGCCCCCCTCCCTAACCCTCCCCCGCTAAAGCGGGAGAGGGAACTGCTGCCGCTTCGGGGATCAGTTCACGTTAACAAGCATCCTGCCCCCTCTCCCGCGAAGCGGGAGAGGGATGGGGAGGGGGCAAAGGCACAAGCCCCTACCGGCAAAGCTGGGCGAACTTGCGCTCCGGGATCGGCGGCGGCGATGGGTGCAGCATCAGCCCCTGTTCCTCCACATCGACCCGCGCGTCGGGATAAACCGCAAGCGCAAGCTGCAGAGCCTCGATGAACCGCTTCCTGAAATCGC
Organism: Azospirillum sp. TSH20; assembly: GCF_003115935.1. Lineage (NCBI taxonomy): Bacteria > Pseudomonadati > Pseudomonadota > Alphaproteobacteria > Rhodospirillales > Azospirillaceae > Azospirillum > Azospirillum sp. TSH20. Next base: position 86,884 of record NZ_LGQU01000079.1, on the reverse strand, counting down.
GCAGGCGGCTGTATCCGGCGCCGAACTGCTCGAACACCGCCGGCCAGGTGATGGGCGTGGAGCGGTTCAGGCTGTGCAGCCGGTAGGCCAGCCAGATATAGATGTCGATGCTGGTGCTGTTGTTCTGGATGTGGCGCAGCGCCGGCTCCCAGATCGGCACCGGGTGGGCCTTCAGCTCGCGGAAGAAGGCCTCGGACAGAAGGACGCGGTCTTCCCACAGCGACCCCTGGCCCGGCTCCGCCCCGGCATTGGCCGAGAAATGGATGCCGCCCTTGACGATCGACCCCTTTTCGAAGCCGATGCTGTGGGCATCCTCCCAAGCGAAGGTCAGGTTGCAGGCGGCGATGCGCGAGGCCTGCTCGCGGATGTCGCGATAGGTCTGGCCGCCGACCGACAGGCCCATGCGGTCCAGCCATTCGTGCATGCTGCGGCCCAGTTCGACCTCGCGGCTGTCGGTCTGGATCGCCCGGGTCTGGAGATACAGCAGGATCATCCGCGCGCGGCTGCCGTACGGAACGCCGTAAAGCTTAAAGCCACCGTTGCGGATCGGCAGTCGTCCCGGCTCGATCAGCAAGCGAATCTTATGTCCGCGACGCTCCCACGGCTGGTCATCGGGAAGACGACGATGCGGAAGAGCCGTCAGCGCGAAGCCTGAATAGGTGATGCCAAGCTCCTGCCGCTCCTCTTCGAGGACGGCAGCGGCGACATCGACTAGCGAACGCTGATCCGGATCGGTCTGGAGCGCTTTCGCCTGGTCACGTCCTAGCTGGGTGATCAGGGTATGTATCTGTCCCATAGCGAGCTGACCTTGGCACGACTTTGCGAGGAACCCTATATCACGGCCGGTTAGTGCCAGCAATTTGGAGTCTTGTCGCTCAAACTATTTGTACGGTTATTTGATTCAGTTAATAGTTTGCGCGACAAGACTCCAGTAGAGAATCGCGAGTCGCGCGACAAAACTCCAGAACTCCCGCGACAAGACTCCAGCGGATAGTCCCGATTGCCTGTGGATTTTTCGCCGGACGCGACAAGACTCCAGGCGGGACATTTCGATTCGGCCCCGAATCGCTTCCGATTCGCTTGTTTCCGAGTCGCGGAGCCGAATCGACCGCCGCTCGGCCATGATTCATGCCCCGCGCCGATCCGATCCGGACCCGCGGTTTGGAGTTCTGTCGCGCCCCCTTCCGTCCAGCCTTTGCCGCATCGCCGTCCTTATTCGTCCCTGCCGGGGCCGCCGGCCCCGGATCCGTGGATGGATCAGGGGTTCGGCCGGCAGGGGGGCGCGACAAGACTCCAACCTCGACCCTGGCCTTGGTGCTGCCGGCAGGGGAATGTTTGGAGTCTTGTCTCGCTCCCTCTTGGAAGAGGCGCTCCGGTCGGGTGAACACTCCATCGCCTGGACAGGGACGGCTTCTCGGTCGAGCTAGGCGGCAACCCGCTGGCTTGACGACCGAAGGCCGGTTCCCGGCCCCATTGCCTGCGCCCGCTGCAGAATGACCGTTGCCGCGGCGACGGCGCGATCCATCACGCAGCCACACGGGCATGTGTGCGTGCGCTCGGCGAGCGTCTTGGCGACACCGGCTCCGCAGGCCGGGCAAGTCTGGCTCGTGCCTCGAGGGTCCACCGCCTCCACACGGGTATCGGCACTTGCAGCCTTGTACGCGAGGAAGCGGCGGAGTTGGCCCCAGGCGGCGTTGTGAACGGCCTTGGCCAGCATCGACCGGGCCAAGCGGTCAACGTCGAGGTCCTCCAAGGCGATGACGGCGTAGCGCCCCACCAGGGAGCGCGACAGCTTATGGAGAAAGTCGCGGCGCTGGGTGGCGGTGTGGGCGCTGTGGCGGGCAAGCCGCTGCTTGGCCTTGAGCCGGCGCTTGCTGCCCCGTTTGCAGCGGGCAAGGGCACGCTGAAGGCGACGCTGCTTTTTGGCCGCGTGCGTCGTCCAGGGCGGCGTTGCGACGGTTTCGCCGTCCGAGGTGGCAATCAGGCTGGACAGTCCGACGTCGATGCCGACCGACGCGCCGTCGCGGTGCTGAACGTCGCCGTCCGGCACCGTGACCTGGAAGCAGACGAACCATTTGCCAGCCGAGCGGGATAAGACGGCGGCCCCGAGCTTGGCGGAGGCCGGAAGGTCGCGGTGCCACTTCACCTTGATCTCACCAGGGACGCCGGTAATGCGCGAGGCGCTTGCTCTTGCGGATCGTCAGCCCGTCGCCGACGCGGAACGCTGCACTGTCGAAGCGGTGTTTTGCTTGGAAGCGCGGAAAGCCGGCCTTGGCTTTCGTCTTCAGCCGGCGGAAGAAGGCCGCAAACGCCTTGTCCAGTCGGCGGAGCACCTGTTGTGCGGCGGAGTAGCTGAAGTGGGCCAAGCGCTCGTCGACGGTCCGCACCGCCTTCAACTCGCTTGATTGGTCGAAGTAGCCCAACGTCTTGTGTTGTCGGCGGTAAGCTTCGATACGCTGCTGGAGGGCGGCGTTGTCGAGATCGCAGAAGGCGCCCAGCATCTCCGTCAGGACCACGCTTTGGGCGTTGCTCGGATAAAGCCGGTATGTGTAGCTCCGCTGGATCATCGGAAGACCCTACAGTCTGTTCATGATTTGTTTAAATCAAATGGCGCCTGCTCCTCCCTGACTTTCCTGATGCTCCCAAAGCGGTAATCCCCAGCCGGAATGTCAGGTGGGTCTCGGAGGGGTGCTTGTGGAGCGTGGAAAGCGCGGTCTATAACGAACCGCCGTGGCGCCGGCCATTGGTCCTGCCTTTGGTTTTCCGGCGCCCGGCCACAGGCTCAACACACTGAATGGCGGCAGGATGAACGGCAATTCCGCGCAGAAGATCGTCCCGGTGCTGCTGTCCGGCGGTACGGGGTCCCGTTTGTGGCCCTTGTCGCGCGAACTGTATCCCAAGCAGTTCCTGCCGCTCTGCTCCGACCGGACGATGCTCCAGGACACCGCCCTGCGGGTCAGCGCGCAACCTGGTTCCACACAGTCCGGCGCGGCCGCGGAGGTGGTGGCCTTCTCGGCCCCCCTGGTGATCTGCAACCAGGAACACCGCTTCCTCGCCGCCGAGCAGCTGCGCCAGTCGCGCTGCACGCCGCGCGGCATCATCCTGGAGCCGGCCGGCCGCAACACCGCCGCCGCCTGCGCGCTTGCCGCCCTGGCGGTGACGGCCGACGACCCGGACGCGCTGCTGCTGATCCTGCCGGCCGACCACGAGATCCGCGACGCCGACGCCTTCCGCCGCGCCATCGCCATCGCCGCCCGCGCCGCCCAGGCCGGCCGGCTGGTCACCTTCGGCATCACCCCGACCCGGCCGGAGACCGGCTACGGCTATATCCGCCGCGGCCATTCGATGGACGAGGCCGACGGCGCCTACAACGTCGCCGCCTTCGTCGAGAAGCCGTCGCTGGAGGTGGCCGAGCGCTATCTCGCCGAGGGCACCTATGCCTGGAACAGCGGCATGTTCCTGTTCCCGGCCGCCCGCCTGCTGGCCGAGCTGGAGCGCCACGCCCCGGCGGTGCTGACCGCCTGCCGCGAGGCGCTGGAGCAGGGCTCCAGGGATCTCGACTTCTTCCGCCTGGACGCCGCCGCCTTCGCCAAGGCGCCCAGCATCTCCATCGACTATGCGGTGATGGAGCGCACCGACCGTGCCGCCGTCGTCCCCTGCGAGATCGGCTGGACCGACGTCGGCGCTTGGTCGGCGCTGTGGGACGTCGGAGCCAAGGACGGCGAGGGCAACGTCGTCGTCGGCGACGTGCTGCTGGAGGGGGCCCGCGACTGCTATGTCCGCAGCGACAACCACCTGACCGCCGTGGTCGGGGTGGAGAACGCCGTGGTGGTGGTGGTGGACGACGCCGTGCTGGTCGCCGACCGGGCCCAAGCGCAGGACGTCAAGCGCATCGTCGACCGGCTGAAGGCGGAGGGGCGCAGCGAGTCCGTCAGCCACCGCCGGGTCCACCGCCCCTGGGGCTCCTACCAGTCGCTGCACACCGGCGACCGTTTCCAGGTCAAGAGCCTGACCATCGCCCCCGGCTCGCGCCTGTCCTTGCAGAAGCACCATCACCGCGCCGAGCATTGGGTGGTGGTCAACGGCACCGCGCTGGTCACCCGCGGCGAGGAGCAGGTGATGGTCTACGAGAACCAGTCGATCTACATCCCGATCGGCACGGTCCACCGGCTGGAGAACCCCGGCAAGGTGCCGCTGACCATCATCGAGGTGCAGTCCGGCTCCTATCTCGGCGAGGACGACATCGTCCGGCTCGAGGACGTCTACGGCCGCAACTGAGCGGCCGGCAACCCAGAGCGGCGCCACGGGTCGTCCAAGGCGCCGCTGACGGTCCAGTGGGGGTCAGGCGCGCTTCCTGGCGCGCTCATGCTCCATGTAAGCCCGGAGCACGGCGTTGATTTTACTCTGGTAGCGGTCGCTGTTGGTGCGGAACCACTCCAGCACATCCGAATCCAGGCGGATGCTGATCGCCTGCTTGGCCGGCGGCTCGACGATGCGGGCGGTCTCGAACCATGCTTCGTCGGCCAGCGGTGCCGCGTCGGGATCGCTGCGCACGGCGGCGTCGATGTCGGCATCGGTCTGGCGGTCGGCCCGCGACCAGTCAGCCGTCCGCTTGCGGGGCGACGCCAGAGAGCGTCGCGTGATACGCTCGTTGTTCGCGTCCATTGGCTTTCCTTGCTGAGATGATGCGGCGGGCGCCGTCGCGCCATGTGTAGACGACCACCAGCAGCCGGCCGTCGACCTCGCCATCATGATTTCGCGGCGGGGACTGCCGGCTTAAGCCGGCAGCGGAAGCCGCGCCTCCTTTGCTGTTACGTTAGGCTTCTGGCAGAAGCATAATATCTTGCATGACGACGCGCTCTGCTAAGAACGCCGGAGCGGTCTTTTCGCTGCAGTACCACATCGTGTGGTGCCCAAAATACCGGCGCCCCGTACTGACGCCTCCGATTGACGGCCGGCTCAAAGACGTTCTTGGCGAAGTGGCGTCCGAGTACGATATGACGTTCCACACGATAGACATCATGCCCGATCATGTTCACGTCTTCGTTGAGGCTGATCCAACACTTGGTGTTGCCGAAATCGTCAACCGCCTGAAGGGAAAGTCCAGCCGGGTTCTTCGTCAAGAGTTCCCGGCGCTGCGGTCCAGGCTTCCGACGCTCTGGTCCCGCAGCTATTTTGCCGCAACGGTCGGCAGCGTCTCGGAAGAGACGATCCGCCGCTACATCGAAGACCAGAAGGGCAAGTGACTGATGCCGGTCCTGAGCTACAAGTATCGCCTCTACCCGACCACGGCGCAGGGTGCCGGGTTGGAGGCGATGCTTGGCGCCTTCTGCGACCTGTACAACGCTGCCCTCCAGCAGCGGATCGAAGCGTACCGCCGGGCCGGGAAAGCCCTGCGGTACGTCGATCAGGCCGGCGAATTGAAGGCCGTCCGGGCGGCTGACGAGCGGCTGGCCGGCTACAGCTTTAGCGCTGAGCAACAGGTGCTCCGCCGGCTGGACAAGGCGTTCGTGGCGTTCTTCGGTCGCGTGAAGAAGGGCAAGACGGGGTTCCCGCGCTTCCGCGCCAAGAGCATGTTCGACAGCGCCGAGTTCCGGGTTGGCGACGGGCTGACGATCCGCAAGAGCAAGCGCCTTGGTCTCGTTGGCATCCCCGGCGAGGTGAAGGTGAAGTGGCACCGCGATCTTCCGGCCTTCGCCAAGGTCAGAGCTGCCGTGCTGTCGCGCGCCGCCGGAAAGTGGTTCGTGTGCTTTCAGATCACGATGCCCGACGAAGAGGGTCAGCCGCGCGACGGCGCGTCGGTTGGCCTCGATCTGGGCCTGTCGTCGCTCATCGCCACCTCTGACGGAGAAACGGTCGCTGCTCCGCAGTGGACGAAGCACGCAGCCAAAAAGCAGCGTCGTCTTCAGCGTGCGCTTGCCCGCGCCAAGCGGGGCGGCAAGCGCAGGCTCAAGGCGAAGTGCAGGCTGGCGCGTCACAGCGCGGCTACGGCCAACCGGCGCCGCGACTTCCTGCACAAGCTGTCCCGCTCGCTTGTGGACCGCTACGCCTTCATCGCCTTGGAGGACCTTGACGTTGACCGCTTGGCCCGGTCGATGCTGGCCAAGGCCGTTCACAACGCCGCCTGGGGCCAACTTCGATTGTTTCTCGAATACAAAGCTGCGAACGCTGGTGTTCGGGTGGAAGCCGTCAATCCGCGCGGAACAAGTCAAACCTGCCCGGAGTGCGGGACCGTCGTCGCCAAGACGCTGTCCGACCGCACGCACCGCTGCGACTGCGGATGCGTGATGGATCGGGACGTTGCGGCGGCGAGGGTCATCCTGCAGAGGGCGGGACATGGAACGGGGCCGGGACACGGCCTTCGGACGCCAAGCCAGCGGGGTGCCGCATAGCTGGTCCGAGAAGCCGTCGCCCTTCAGGCGACGGAGTTGTCACTTCAGATATTGCCAATACTCGTCGGACCCTTGTCGTACCGGATGGTGGGCAGAGATCAGGAAGAGATACAGACGTATATACAATTCGCGCAGCCCCCTGTCGATGCATCCTTCGCGAAGACCCTGTCCTGCGTTCCTGCCCTACCCCCGATGACGACAGGCGCTTCCGTGCAAGCACGAGCGTCGCCTGTGTCTTCCTGCGGTCTCGGATAATGGCGGCTTGGTCCGGATCGCCGCCTTCCGGTAGAAAGAGGATGCGAGGGTGCCGCAGCGGCGCCCCGCCTTTTCGCTGCCGGGACCATCATGACCATCGAGCCGCCGCCGGACGACCGCATCCCCGAACTCTATGCCGACGGGGTCTTCGACATCGGCTTCGGCAACGGCATGGTTCGCATCGATCTGTTCAGCCTGTCGGCTCTGCGCAAGGACGCCAACGGCCAGCCGCTGCCCGCCATCCGCCAGCGGGTGGTGATGAGCCTGCCCGGCTTCCTCGCCAGCCTCTCCGCGTTGGAGGGCATGCGCCAGCGGCTGGAGGCCGCCGGCGTGCTGCCGCCCAATTCCGGCAACGTGCCGGCCCCCGCGCTTGCTCCTTCCCCGGCCTTCCAGAGCCCGGTACAGGTCCCGATCCAGCCGGCCTCCCCCACCGGTCCGTCCACTGGCCCCACGACGCCGGTCCCCCCGCCCGGACGGCCCCGCTCGCCGAATTTCGGCTGACCGATGCCAGACGCCAGCACGACCGTCGCGCCGCCCCCTCCGTCCGGTCCGGACGCCGGCCCCGATGCGGACGAAAGCACCGCGCTGCGCTGTCTGACGCTGGTGGCGCGCCATCACGGCCTGTCGGCCTCGCCGGCCGCCCTGCGCGCCCGCGTCGCCCCTGGAAGAGGCGAGCCCTCGACCGCCGACCTGCTGCGCATCGCCGCCGCCACCGGCTTCAAGGCGACCGCCCGCCGGCTGGACTGGAAGGCCCTGCAGGCCCTGCCCCCCGTCTTCCCGTTGCTGGCGCGGCTGTCCAACGGCAACACCGTCATCCTGGTCGGGCTGTCCCGCCCGGCCAACCCCGCCGAGGAACCCATGGTCGGCGTCGTCGACCCGCTGGCCGACCGGCTGGACGTGATCGACGTGCCGCGCGACCGCTTCCTGGAGCGCTGGGACGGCGAACTGGTCCTCCTCAAGCCGCGCCACGGCCTCTCCGACCCGCGCCAGCCCTTCGGCCTGCGCTGGTTCGTGCCGGAGATCCTGCGCCAGAAATCCGCCTTCCGCGACGTGGTGGTGGCGGCCTTGGTGCTGCACGCGCTCGCCCTTGCCGTCCCGGTCTATTTCCAGATCGTGATCGACAAGGTGCTGGTGAACGAGACCGTCGCCACCTTGCAGGTGCTGACCATTGGCGTGCTGGCGGCCCTGCTGTTCGAGGCGGCCTTCCGCTTCCTGCGCCAGTTCATCCTGCTGTCCGCCGCCAACCGCATCGACATCCGCCTGCTGAACCGCACCTTCGGCCATCTGCTCGACCTGCCCATCACCTTCTTCGACGGGCATTCGGCCGGCGTCACCGTGCGCCACATGCAGCAGGTGGAGCGCATCCGCGAATTCCTGACCGGCAACCTGCTGTCCACCGTGCTCGACAGCCTGGTGCTGCTGGTCTTCCTGCCGGTGCTGTTCTTCTATTCGGTCAAGCTGACGCTGGTCGCTCTGCTGTTCGCGGCCCTGATCGCCGGGGTGGTCGTCGCCCTGGTGCCGGTCTACCGCAGCCGCCTGCGCGACCTCTACAACGCCGACGCCGAGCGGCAGGCCATGCTGGTGGAGACCATCCACGGCATGCGCACCGTCAAATCCTCGGCGCTCGAACCGCAGCAGCGGCGCGGCTGGGACCGCAAGGCGGCGCGCGCGGTGACCAGCCATTACCGGGTCGGCCGCATCTCCATCGCCGCCCGCACGGTGACCGAGTTCCTGGAGAAGGCGATGATGGTGGCGGTGGTCGCCGTCGGCGCCTTCGACGTCTTCGACCGCCAGCTGTCGGTCGGCGCCCTGATCGCCTTCCAGATGCTGTCGGGCCGGGTGGTGACGCCGCTGGTCCAGATCGTCTCGCTGATCCACCAGTATCAGGAAACCGCGCTGTCGGTGCGCATGCTGGGCGAGGTGATGAACCACCCGGCCGAGCCCAGGCGCGAGGGCAGCGGCGCCTGCCCCGCCCTGATCGGCCGCATCCAGATCGAGGGGCTCGGCTTCCGCTACGACCGTAACCGCCCGCCGGCCTTGGACGGCGTCACCCTGACCGTGCCTGCCGGCTCCGTCGTCGGGCTGGTCGGGCGCAGCGGCTCGGGCAAGAGCACGCTGATGCGGCTGCTCCAGGGCTTCTACCCGCTGCAGGACGGCAGCATCCGCTATGACGGGCTCGACATCCGCGAGCTGGATCTGGCCCATCTGCGCCGCTCCATCGGCGTCGTGCTGCAGGAGAACTTCCTGTTCCGCGGCACCATCCGCGACAACATCGCCATGACCATGCCCGAGGCCAGCCGCGAGGAGATCGTCGAGGCCGCCCGGCTGGCCGGTGCCGACGAGTTCATCCACCGCCTGCCCGACGGCTACGACACGCTGGTGGAGGAGGGGGCGACCAACCTGTCCGGCGGTCAGAAGCAGCGCATCGCCATCGCCCGCGCCCTGCTGCCCCAGCCGCGCCTGCTGATCCTGGACGAGGCGACCAGCGCGCTCGACCCCGACAGCGAGGCCATCGTCATGGCCAATCTGCGGCGCATCGCCCGCGGCCGCACCGTGCTGATCGTCACCCACCGCCTCTCCACCCTGACCGGCTGCGACACCATCGCCGTGCTGGAGCAGGGCCGCCTGCTCGACCTCGCCCCCCATCCCATCCTGCTCGACCGCTGCGCCGAATACCGGCATCTGTGGCAGCAGCAGAACCGGGGGCGCTGAGCCATGCCCGACACACGCATACCCGAAGCGGATCAGGACGTCGAAACGGTGGAGACTGGCCGCGAGGTCGTCCCGGCCAAACCCGCTCCCGTCTCTCCCCCGTCGCGCCGCCGCGCCGTCCTGCCCGCCCCGTCGTCACCGCCGCCGGGCTTCGCGCTGGATTACCTGCCGGACGGGGCGGCGATCGAACATGCGCCGCTGCCCTGGTTGGCGCGGTCCACCCTCTATGTGCTGGCCGGGCTTCTGGTGGCGCTGGTGCTGTGGGCGGGCTTCGCCCAGGTCGACCGCATCGTCACCGCCGGCGGCCGGCTGGTGACCACGGCGCCGCTGGTGGTGGCCCAGCCGCTGGAGACCGCGGTGGTGCGCGGCGTCGACGTGCAGGTCGGCGACCGGGTCCGGGCCGGCGACCGTCTGGCGACGCTCGACCCCACTTTCGCCGCGGCGGATCTGGCCGACCTGACCGGCAAGCTCGCCGGCGTCGAAGCGCAGATCGGCCGGCTGCGCGCCGAGCTGGACGGCAGCGACTTCACCCCCGCCACCAACAATCCCGATTTTGCCGTGCAGGCCGCCATCCTGGAGCGCCGCCGCGCCGAATACCGCGCCCGCCTCGCCTCGCTGGACGAGAAGGCCGGACAGCTGGACAGCGCCATCGCCGCCAGCCGCCGCGCCCAGGCCGGCCTTGCCGAGCGGCTCGCCGTGGTCGGCGAGGTGGAGGACATCCGCCGCCAGCTTCAGGAGCGCCAGACCGGCTCGCGCCTGACCTACCTCGAAGCGCGGATCGAGCGGCTGCGCATGCGCGACGACCTGACCGCCCTGCAGGACCGCGAGCGGGAGAGCGAACACGAGCTGCGCGGCGTCCAGGCCGACCGCGCCGCCTTCGTCGATGAATGGCGCCGCAAGACGGCGGAGGATCTCGTCGAGCAGACCCGCCAGCGGGCGACCCTGGTCGAGCAGATCGCCAAGGCCGAGCGCCGCCGCTCGCTGGTCACCCTGACCGCCCCGGTCGACGCGGTGGTGCTGGAGGTGGCCAAGCGCTCCGTCGGCTCCGTCATCCGCGAGGCCGAACCGCTGGTCACCCTGGTCCCCGCCGACGTGCCGCTGGAGGTCGAGGCCGACATCCCGTCGCGCGACATCGGTCTGGTTCGGGTCGGCGACGTCGTGCGGGTGAAGCTGGACGCCTTCCCCTTCCAGCGCCACGGCACCCTGCCCGGCGAGATCCGCACCATCAGCGCCGACGCCTTCACCCACGACGCCGCCCAGGCGGCTCAGGGCGCCGCCACTCCCATCAACACCGATGGCCCCCGGCCCGCAGCGGCTGCGGTCTTCCGCACCCGCATTCGCCTGACCGGTACCCATCTGGAGGAGGTGCCGGAGGGCACCAACCTCAGCCCCGGCATGGTCGCCTCTGCGGAGATCCGGGTCGGCACCCGCTCGGTGCTGTCCTACTTCCTCTACCCGGTCATCCGCGCGCTCGACGAGAGCATCCGCGAGCCGTAGCGTCACCGGTGTCCGCATGGCTGCCGGTCGGCGGCATCGCCGCTTTGCGCGGCAAAAGTCCCTGAGCCGTTATCAGGAGTCCCAGCAAGGCAGCCAGGTAGCCGGCCGGCATGAAAGGCGGGCGGAAGCGGAATTCGATGGTCGCGGTGCCTGCAGGTATGGCGACCTGCTGAAATAGATCATCGACGCGAGCAATCGGGGATTCCTGCCCATTCACGAAGGCGCGCCATCCATCCATGAGCAGTTCCCGGCGCTGCAAGGTGGAAGCGCTGGAACAGGATGTCTCCACCTTGTCTCGGGACAGCGGGGTGATGCGGCAATCGGCGGCACTGAAATAGGGGGATGGGTTTGCAAGCTCGTAGATGTCCATCACGCCATCGCCATAAACGTGACGGACGGCGGAGCGGCCGCTCACCTCCAGCCAAATCTTGGCCATGTAACCGGGAATGGGTTGACCGTCGCGGGACAGGGTGTTGTCGGTGGTCTGTGGGAAAGCCCAAAGGGCAACCGGAAACTGGCCGCCGTCATACAGCACTTCGATGGTCAAAGGCCCGTCGGCGACGTTCAAGCCGCGGTCCAATGGAATGAAGAAATAGGTATTGTCCCGCGATTCCTTTAGCATCCGGTGGCCGGCCACGCACTGGGAGGCTGAGCACATCGTGATCCGGAAGGCGCCATCGCTTTGCGAGCCGTAATTGGCGATGGTGATCGCCACGCCGCCGACGGCGGTGCCGACCGGAGGTGTCGGTACGGTGATGGTGAACCGGCTGCCGTTTTCCAACCGCATCACTTCGCTTGGACCGGGGCTCGGCCGCAACTCCTTCGGCTGCCAGGAGAACGGATTCATGCCGGCCGGGCTCACGATGTATTTGACGCCGGTCTGCCGATAGGCATCCAGATTCCGGATGAGCGCTTCGCCAGCGGTCGGACCGTCCGGTTTGGCACGGCTGAAGCCTGTGAACAGGATGTCCACCGTGTTGTCATCCAGGCGGTGGGTGACGAAGTCCACCCACTCTTTGGGCAAGGGCAGGTCGTTGTGGTTGATGCTGGAGATGCCGAAATAAGCCCCGTAATTCGGCATGATCGGCCCCAGCGTGTAGAAGCGCTGGAAACCGAGATTGTTCTGAAGAAACTCGACGCCGCCCAGATCGATCCGGCTTTTTCCGCCCGGATAAAAGAAAGTTGGAAGGATGAAGTAAAGGATGGCCTCGCCGGCGACCAGCAGCGACAGCGTCGTTGCCCTGCCAACCGGCTTGCGGATGAACAGGAAACTGGCCAAGCCGATGGCCATACCGGCTCCGGCGAGGGCCAGGGAACCGGCGAACCAGAAGGGAACCGGCGGTCGGACCAGAAGGCCGGCAGACAGGGCGAAGGCGGCGGCCATCAGCAGGCTTGCCCCTCCAATCCCGATCCACATGGTCCGGCGGGAGCATCCGTCCTTCAGCACGGCATCCAGAGCGCCGGCGGCAAGCACCGCAAGGCAAAACTCCCAGGAGGGGGGGAGATAGCGGTAGAAGGCGGAAAGGCCGACCCCAGGCACCGCTGTGACCAGTTCCTGGATGCCGGGCGTTCCGAAAGAGGCGGCAATGCACAGGATTGTCCAACCGGCCAGCAGGTTGCGCAGCCGACCGATCCTTGCGACCGAAAAGCCGATCACGGCCAGAATGGTGAGCCCGACGCCGGCATAGCCGCCGGTATCCCCCCAATACTCCACCTGCTGGAAAATCGGGCCGTAGAGATAAGGAAGGAAAAGATTCACCAAGTGATCGGACGCCAGATGGGCGCCGCCGAAGGCGTTGTCCGTATGGCCGCCGACAAAGGCATGCGGCAGGAAAGTAAGGAAGGCGATCAGGATCGGCGCCGCCAGCAGCAGGCCTCCGATCGTTCCGGCTGCGATGCGGACCAGGAAGGCGATGGCGGTCCGTCCCGACATTTCGCTTGCCCGCACGAGAACCCAGCAGGCAATCAGGAGCCCGTTCAGATAGGCGACCTCGGGAAAGCCTGCATACAGCGACAATGCAAGACCGGCTGCGATCCAGAACCAGCCGCCACGATGACCGGCAAGCAACCGGTCGCGCACGGCTTCAACACCAAGCAGAACGACGGGTAGGAACGGGATCGGGTTGATGACTGCGTTGGCCATCCAAGCGAAGGACCCGTTGAACTGAAACAGCAATCCTCCCAAACAGGCAGCCAATGTGCAAAAGGACAAACGGCGCAATAGAAAATAGGTGAACACGCCCGCGATGATTTGCAAAAGAATATGGGCGTAGAGCTGCCCGTTTGGAAAATACAAAAGCAGCGTCAGAGGGAAAAGGGCGGCAGATTGCATCTCGCCGGCCAGCGGCACCCCGACCCCTTCGAAGTGATTCCACCACGGTATGATGCCGTTGATCAGGTCGGCCGCGGCTCTATGACCCAAGGCGTGACTGGTGAAGGCGATGTTGGGATCGATGGTCGGCGGGTTACCGTTCAGCCATCCGCCTGCACGCACAGCGGTCAATCCGCTATAGCTGAACAACGGATTGGCCAGCAGCACGTTAAAAACCAGATGGATTTTTGCCAGGACAGGCGCAGCCAGAAGTATCAGGACAGAGAGAAAGTTTGCCCAGCCTCTGTTCGAGAAACCGCTTTGGAGCATTGGAAAAAACCGTTGATGAAGTGGTCTGGAAAGGAATTGCTATCGGCAGGAGAAGCCAAATGGCAGCGCCTTGCTTATGGCGGTCCCCTCATCCTTCGTCAATCGTAATACGCCCTTGAGAACGTCTGTATTCCTTCGAAAGCACTGGGGACTGATACGGAAAAATGCTCAAAGGGTGCGGTGTGGAGATGATAGCATCCGGTCGGTTTGTTGCAACGCAGCGTGAACGGACGGTCATGGTAACTTCGCTCCAACATTCGGCATCGAACGCGACCGTGCTGGTGACCGGCGGCGCCGGCTATATCGGCTCCCATGTGGTGCTGGCGCTGCGCGACCAGGGACGGGACGTCGTGGTGCTGGACGACCTGTCCACCGGCCGGCGCCAGGCCCTCCCCGAGGGCACGGTCCTGGTCGAGGGCGATGTCGGCGACAAGGCGCTGCTGGCCGAGACCTTCGCCCGCCACGGCATCGGCACCGTGATGCATTTCGCCGGCAGCATCGTCGTGCCGGAATCGGTGGAGCGGCCGCTCGCCTACTACCGCAACAACACGGTGAAGAGCCACGCCCTGATCGAGGCCTGCGTCGAGGCCGGGATCGGCCGCTTCATCTTCTCCTCCACCGCCGCCGTCTACGGCATGCCCGACCGGCTGCCGATCGACGAGCAGACGCCAACCAGGCCGATCAACCCCTACGGCTCTTCCAAGCTGATGACGGAGTGGATGCTGCGCGACAGCGCCGCGGCGCATGATCTGCGGTATGTCGCGCTGCGCTATTTCAACGTCGCCGGGGCCGACCCGCAGGGTCGCTCGGGGCAGGTGTCGAAGGTCGCCACCCACCTGATCAAGATCGCCGCCCAGACCGTCACCGGCCAGCGGGCGGAGCTGCAGATCTTCGGCGACGACTACGACACGGCGGACGGCACCTGCGTGCGCGACTACATCCATGTCAGCGACCTTGCCGACGCCCATGTCGCGGCGCTCCGCCATCTGGAGGCGGGCGGCGCGTCGGAGGTGCTGAACTGCGGCTACGGCCGCGGCTATTCGGTGCGCGAGGTGCTGGCGATGGTGGAGCGGGTGACCGGCAGGCCGCTGCCCATGCGCATCGGCCCGCGCCGCGCCGGCGATCCCCCGGCCCTGGTGGCGGGGGTTGAGCGCATCGGCCGCACGCTCGACTGGACCCCGCGCCACGCCGACCTGGAGACCATCGTCGCCTCGGCGCTTTCCTGGGAGGAGCGGCTGGTCCGCCAGGGGTGAGTGCGGAAGAGCAAAGAGAAAAGGGCGCCGGTCGAAAGGCCGGCGCCCTTTTCACAGATGGTTTGCCTCAGCCGAAGAACCGCCCGCGGAAATAGGCAATGGTGCGGGCCAGACCCTCGTCCAGCGACACGGCCGGTTCCCAGTCCATCAGGGCGCGGGCTTTGGCGATGTCGGGCTGGCGCTGCTTGGGGTCGTCCTGCGGCAGCGGCTTGTGCTCGATCGTCGAGTTCGAACGGGTCAGGCGGATCACCTTCTCCGCCAACTCCAGCATGGTGAACTCGCCGGGGTTGCCCAGGTTGATCGGGCCGGTGACGCCGGCCGGCGTGTCCATAAAGCGCAAGAATCCTTCGATCAGGTCGTCGACATAGCAGAAGGACCGCGTCTGCTGGCCGTCACCGTAGATGGTGATCGGTTCGTTCTTCAGCGCCTGGATGATGAAGTTCGACACCACGCGCCCGTCGTTGGGGTGCATGCGCGGGCCGTAGGTGTTGAAGATGCGGATGACCTTGATGTCCAGCTTGTGCTGGCGGTGATAGTCGAAGAACAGCGTCTCGGCGCAGCGCTTGCCCTCGTCATAGCAGGCGCGCGGACCGATGGTGTTCACGTTGCCCCAATAGTCCTCGGGCTGCGGATGCACCGCCGGGTCGCCGTAGACCTCCGAGGTCGAGGCCTGCATGATCCGCGCGCCCACCCGCTTGGCCAGCCCCAGCATGTTGATGGCGCCGTGCACGCTGGTCTTGGTCGTCTGCACCGGATCGTGCTGGTAATGGATCGGCGAGGCCGGGCAGGCGAGGTTGTAGATCTCGTCGACCTCGACATAGAGCGGAAACGTCACGTCGTGGCGCATCAGCTCGAAATGCGGGTTGTCCAGCAGATGCAGGACGTTGTCGCGGCTGCCGGTGAAGAAGTTGTCGACGCACAGCACGTCGTTCCCGGCCGCCAGCAGCCGCTCGCACAGGTGGGAGCCCAGGAAGCCGGCGCCGCCGGTGACGAGGACACGCTTTCGGTTGGTGAGAGCCGGCACGGGCTGCCTTCCTGTCTTGGCTGTTGGCGTTGGCAGCGCCGGCGACCGTCAAAAGGCGGAGCGCCGGGCAACCACGAAGGGACAACACGGCAGGGGCGCCGGTTGATCCTTCAGCTTAGCAGCCCAAGCAAATAGCGTCCGTAGTCGTTTTTTTTCAGCGGCTCGGCCAAGCGGCGTACCTGTTCGGCGTCGATCCAGCCGGAGGTGTAGGCGATCTCCTCCGGACAGGCGATCTGCAGGCCCTGGCGGTGCTGGATGGTGCGGACGAACTCGGCCGCCTCCAGCAGGCTGTCGTGGGTGCCGGTGTCGAACCAGCCGTAACCGCGGCCCATCTGCTCGACCGACAGCCGGCCCAAGTCGAGATAGGCGGCGTTGACGGACGTGATCTCCAGTTCACCTCTGGCCGACGGCTTTACCGCGGCGGCGATGTCCAGCACGTCGTTGTCGTAGAAATAGAGCCCCGTCACCGCCCATTTGGAGCGCGGCTGGACCGGCTTTTCCTCGATGCTCAGCGCCCGGCCTTCGCTGTCGAACTCCACCACGCCGTAGCGCTCGGGGTCGCGCACGGCATAGGCGAAGACGCTGGCGCCCTCGGTCTTCTCGCCGGCGGCGCGCAGGATGTTGGTCAGGCCGTGGCCATAGAAGATGTTGTCGCCGAGAACCAGGGCGCAGCTGTCGTTGCCGACGAACTCGCGGCCGATGATGAAGGCCTGGGCCAGCCCGTCGGGCGAGGGCTGGATCGCGTAGGTCAGGTTCAGGCCCCACTGCGACCCGTCGCCCAGCACCGTCTGGAACAGCGGCTGGTCGTGCGGCGTGGTGATGACCAGGATGTCGCGGATGCCCGCCAGCATCAGGGTGCTGAGCGGGAAATAGATCATCGGCTTGTCGTAGATCGGCAGCAGCTGCTTGCTGATCGCCCGGGTCACCGGGTAGAGCCGGGTGCCGGATCCGCCGGCCAGGATGATCCCCTTCATGGTCTTACGTCCTCACGCCTGCGGCGGGTTGGTGAACAGCTCGTCGATCACGCGGTCAACGCTCTCCTGCCACGGCGGGCAGGCGACGCCGAGACGCTCCTTGGCGCGGGAGCAGTCCAGCCGCGAATTGGCCGGGCGGCGCGCCGGGGTCGGGTAGTCGGCCGTGGCGATGGCGGTCAGGCGCGGCCGCTTGCCGGTGCGCTCTTCCAGCCGCCGGAAGATGTGCTCGGCGAACTCATGCCAGGTGGTGTAGCCGCTGCCGGTCAGGTGGTAGGTGCCCCAGGCGGCGGCGCCCGTCTTCTCAATGGTCTGGGCGATCTGCACGATGGCGGCGGCGAGGTCGGCGGCGGCGGTGGGCGAGCCGTGCTGGTCGGCGACCACCCGCATCTCCTCGCGCTCTTGGCCCAAGCGCAGCATCGTCTTGACGAAGTTGTTGCCGTAGGCGCTGTAGACCCAGGAGGTGCGCAGGATGACGTGATGCGGGGAGGCCTGGCGCACCGCCTCCTCGCCCGCCGCCTTGCTGGCGCCATAGACGCCCAGCGGGTTGATCGGGTCGTCCTCGGTATAGATGCCGTCCTTCGTCCCGTCGAACACATAGTCGGTCGACACATGGATGACGGGGATGCCGCGCGCCGCACAGGCCGCCGCCATGGCGCCCGGCCCGTCGCGGTTGATGGCGAAGGACAGGTCGACCTCGCTCTCGGCCTTGTCGACGGCGGTGTGGGCGGTGGCGTTGACCAGCAGGTCGGGCGCGTGGGTGGCGACCGCCGTCTCCACGTCGCCCGGCCGGGTCACGTCGAATTCGGGATAGGGCAGACCGACGATTTCGGTGCCCGGCGCCCAGTTGGCGCGCATCAGCTCGAAGCCGAGCTGGCCGTTGCTGCCGAGGACGAGGACCTTCATTGCGCGGCTCCGTCTTCGGTCAGGCCGAGCCGCTCGCCTTGGTAGGAGCCGTTCAGGATGGCCTGCCACCAGTCGCGGTTCTCCAGATACCAGGCGACCGTCTTGCGCAGGCCGCTTTCGAAGGTTTCCTGCGGGGTCCAGCCCAGCTCGCGCTCGATCTTGCCGGCGTCGATGGCATAGCGCTTGTCATGGCCGGGGCGGTCGGTGACGAAGCTGATCAGGCGGTCGTGCGGGGCGCCGGCCGGGTGCATCTCGTCCAGATGCGCGCAGATGGCGCGGACGACCTCCAGGTTGGTGCGCTCGTTGTGGCCGCCGATGTTGTAGCTCTCGCCGATTTTGCCTTTCTCCAGAACCAGTCGCAGGGCGCGGGCATGGTCCTCGACATAAAGCCAGTCGCGGATGTTGTCGCCCTTGCCGTAGACCGGCAGCTTCTCGCCCGCCAGACCCTTCAGGATCATCAGCGGGATCAGCTTCTCCGGGAAATGGTAGGGGCCGTAATTGTTGGAGCAGTTGGTCAGCACCACCGGCAGCCCGTAGGTCTCGTGCCAGGCGCGGACCAGATGGTCGCTCGACGCCTTGCTGGCCGAATAGGGCGAGTTGGGGCTGTAGGCGGTGGTCTCGGTGAAGAAGCCGTCGTCGCCCAGCGTGCCGAACACCTCGTCGGTGGAGATGTGGTGGAAGCGGAAGCGCTCCTTGCGCTCCGCCGGCAGCGCCGACCAGTAGCCGCGCGCCGCTTCCAAGAGGCGGAAGGTGCCGACGACGTTGGTCTGGATGAATTCGCCCGGCCCGTCGATCGAGCGGTCGACATGGGATTCGGCGGCCAGATGCATCACCGCGTCGGGCTGGTGGGTGTCGAAGACGCGCCTCAGCTCGGCGGCGTCGCAGATGTCGACCTTCTCGAAGGCGTAGCGCGGATTGCCCTCGGCGCCCGGCAGGGAGGACAGGTTGGCCGCGTAGGTCAGCTTGTCGACATTGACGACGAAGGCGTCGGTTTCGGCGAGAAGCTGGCGGACCACCGCCGAGCCGATGAAACCGGCGCCGCCGGTGACGAGAATGCGCGTCATCAAATCACCTTGCCCCAACCATGCAGGAAAATCGAAAAGCGGTCCGATCTGGGTAGCATGAGGGACCGCCCCCACTCCATAGCGCTGTCAGAACAGATCGCCAAGCTGGGCGAGGGTCGGATGCTTGTGATCCTTGTCCGACAGTCGCGCCTTGTCCGCCGACACCGGCCAGGCGATGCCCAGCTCCGGGTCGTTCCACAGCAGACCGCGGTCGTGTTCGGGCGAATAATAGTTGGTCACCTTGTAGATGACCTCGGTGTCGGGCTCCAGCGTGCAGAAGCCGTGGGCGAAGCCGACCGGCACCAGGATCTGGTTCCACTCCGAAGCGCTGATCACCGCACTGACATGCCGGCCGAAGGTGGGGGAGCCTTTGCGGATGTCGACCGCGACGTCCAGGATCGCGCCGCGCACCACCCGCACCAGCTTGTCCTGGGCAAAGGGCGGCAGCTGGAAATGCAGGCCGCGCACGGTACCGACCTCGGCCGACAGCGAGTGGTTATCCTGCACGAAATCGTACTGCAGCCCCGCCGCCTCGAGGTCCTTCTTGCTGTAGGTCTCCGAGAAGAAGCCGCGATGATCGCCGAACTTCTTCGGGCGGATGATCTTCACGTCGGGAATGTCGAGAGAAACGACGTCCATGACTCAATCTCCGGCTGGCGGCCGGGCGGAACTGCCGCCAGCGGCACGGTTTGCAAAATTTTTGGACAAATCGATGGTCGGAGGGCAGACGCTGGAGGATCAGCGGGCACCCATGAGGTCACCCAGCCTTTGCCTGATCCGGCCATTGGCCTGGAGCTGGTGGTGCACGTCCTGGATCGACAGGCCACCTCGCGGATGCGGCAGGCCGAGCCGCGCCTGGATCGGGATCGACACCGGGGTCATCGCCTTGCGTTCGCGGATGCGGCGCTGCACCGCCTCGTAGAGCGCCAGCTTCTCGCCATGGAGCCCGCCGGCCTGACCGACGGTGTTGCTGCCGTCGGTCTTGTAGATGTAGTAGCCGATCTCGGTGCCGATCAGCGAGAAATCGGCGGGATGTTGGGCGCAGATCCGCAGCAGCAGGTCATAATCCTCCTCGATCGTCAGCGTCGGGTCGAAGCGCAGGAGATCGGCGGGAAGCTTCGAACGGTCGATCAGATAGCTGTGGATCGGGCAGAAATTATGGTCGAACAGGTCGCCCAGATCCCGGCCCCGGTAGGTCGGGGTCTGCGGGCCGATGGTGCGGAAGAAGCGGTCGCGCACCTCGACCTGCATCACCTGGACCGAGGCGAAGGCGATCGCCGCCTCCTGGTCGCGCAGCTTTTCCACCAGCAGCTCATAGGCCTCGGGGAACAGCAGGTCGTCATAGTCGAGGAAGGCGAGATAGCGGCCCCGGGCGGCCTCCACCCCGCAATTGAGCAGATGGGTGCGGGCGTCGGTGACCGCCTCCCCGTTCCAGTTCCGCACCGTCAGGGACGGGGCGCCGGGCAGGGCCAGCATGGGGGCGAGCGCCGCCTCGGTTGCCGCGATCTCGGCCGGCGTGAAGCGCTGGAGCACCAGAACGATGTTCAGCGGCCGATAGCGCTGACCGGTCAGGGAGAAGACGCAGCGCTCCAGCTCCGCCAGCCGACGGGGGTCGTGGAAGCGGACGATGCAGTCCAGCAGTTGGGTGTCGTCTTGCATGGCGTGCATGGGCTTACCAGCGGGCCTTCGCGAAGCTGAAGTGATGTGAGAAATCGGCGTAGCGCCGCCAATCGGCGGGCACCGGTTCCGGCTGCGTCTCCGGCGGCGGATGGCCGAGCCCGCGCAGCTCGCCGCCGACCCAGCTGTGGAAGGCCGGCGGCGCCCCCCATTTGCGCGCCAGCAGCATGCCGGACTCGTGGATCATGCGCAGAACCGTCGGATTGCGCGGCCGGTTGGTCACCTCGTGCAGGAACAGGGCGGCCGGGCAGCTGAGCAGGACGAAGCCGTTGGCCCGCGCCCGCCAGGACAGATCCACATCCTCGCAATACATGAAGAAGGATTCGTCGAAGCCGCCCAGCTCCTCGAAGGCCCGGCGCGGGATCATCAGGCAGGCGCCCGACAGCCAGGGGGTCTCGAAGGTGAAGGGGTCGTAGGGCTTGGGATGCTCGACCGGGAACTGCAGGGCCTCGATCAGGGCGCGGTCCTGCTGGGCCTGCATCATGCGCAGCAGCGCCAGAACCGCCTGCGGGTGGAAGGCGCCGTCGGGGTTGGCGGCGATGTAATGATCGGCGCCTGCGGCGAAAGCGGCGGCCATCAGGCGGTTGTGGCCGGCGCCGAAGCCGATGTTGCCCGCACTGTCCAGGCGGTGGATGGCGGGATCGCCGGCCGTCGTCGCCGCGGTCGAGGCGCCGTTGTCGATGACCAGGATGCGGCCGTCGGTTGGGCAGCCGGCTTCGACCAGGGCAAGGCGGGTGCTTTCGACGATGCGGCGGACGGCGGCCTCGTCGTTGTTGTAGGTGACGATGCCGACGGCGACGACGGCCGGTGCGACCGCGTTGTCGAGGCCGAGGGCCTTGGCGCTGCGCCGGTCGATCAGCGCCGGGTCGGGCTGGGCGATCGGAGTCGGATGGACGGAGCGCGGGGCCGGCAGCTCGCTGCCGGTGAGCTTGAGCCCATGCTCGACGATAAAGCGGTCGAGGTCGGCCGGGCTGTTGATCGGCGCGATCGCCGGCGTGCTGGGGAACAGGTCCGGGACGGCGACCTTGATCCAGCCGAAGCCGGCGGTTTCGCAGACATGGTAGTAGGTGCGCTCGATGGCGTGGGCGAGCGTGCCGTCGATCTGGCCGCGCTCCTCGGCGAAATCCTCATAGGACAGGTCGAGGTCGAGCAGCGGCTTCAGCGCGGCCGAGCGCGCCCAGAACATCGAGCCCGAGGGGAAATCCAGCACCTGGGTCTCGCTCAGCGACCGCCCCAGCCGCGCCATCAGTTTGGCGGCGTAGGGGAAGTTGTTGCCCCAGTTGATCCAGTGGCGCACCGGCTCGAAATGCTGGGAGGCGATCATGCCGAGATCGGGGCGCTGGACGAAGGCGCCGATGATGCTCTCCACGATCTCCGGCGAGCCCAGCAGGGTCTCCAGCAGCTGGCCGCGCCAGTTGGCCAGCACCGAGGCATGGTCGGACTGCTTGGAGTGCAGGTGCAAGACCAGCTCGTAGCGGTCGTAGACGTCGCGGAAGCCCAGCAGCTTGGGCGCGATGTCCCGCCCGCGGTTGGGGGTGACGCGGACCTCGACCCTGCCGCGGTCCCAGCCGGAGAAGGCCTTCTCGATCACCGACTTTTTGAAGGGGTCGGAGGTCGAGAGGAACAGGTCGGCCGGAACGGGGATGTTCAGGAAATAGCGGCGGAACTCCACCGCGAGATTCTCGTGGAACAAGTGGCAGACGACGGCGACGGTCGGAGGGGTACCGCTGGGATCGACGGCGAGCGGCGGGCGGTGGCCGAAAGGCACGGCCACGCTGTGGTCGATCTCGATCGGGCGGGCGACCTCGGGGAAGGAGGGAGCCTCCAGCGCCGCCGGGGCCAGGACCGGCGTCCGGCTGCCCTGGACCTGCTGGATGATCCGGCGCCATGCCGGGCGCAGGCCCTCGCGGCGCACGGACTCCAGGGTCTGGTGCCGGCACTCGGGCTGGCTCAGCAGCATCGGCAGGGCGCGGCGGGAGATACCGACGATGAAGCGCGCCTTGACGATGGCGGTGCGCGAGCGCGTGCTCGCCCAGCGCAGGCCGGCGGTGGCCCGCCAGGAGGTCGAGCGTTCCATCGCCTCCAGCCGGTGGGTCTGGCGCGCCAGCTCGTCCTGAAGCGCGCAGGCATGGGCCGTCTGGCGCTGGACCTCGGCCGTCTGGCGCTCCGCCTCGGCCTCGGCCTCGGCGAGCTGATGCTCGCGCTCGCCCAGCGCGTCCATCAGCAGATGGAGCTGCCGGTCGGTGTCGGCGGCATGGGCCTGCAGCGCGCGGAGGTCGGTGTCGCGCTCGGCGACCCAGCCGGTCAGCCGCTCGATCGTCGCCTCGCGGTCGGCGACCTGTGCGGACAGGGCGTCGGCATGCTTGGTGTAGTCGCCGATCTGCTTCAGCCGGTGCTGCGCCCAGAAGCGGTCGATCAGCCCCTGCCCCAGCCGGTCGAAATGGCGGCGGACCAGGGCCAGCCGCTCGCGCTCGCCGGCGACCTCGAACAACCAGCGCAAGGCGGGCGGCATCGCCTCGGGCTTGCCGACATAAGCCACGCCCAGGCCGTTGGAGTGCAGGAAGGAGAAGGAGGGATAGGCGGCGCTGACTTCCTCCCACACCTGCCAGACGCCGAAGCCGCGCTCGCGCACGTTGATGTCGTGGAACAGCACCAGCCCACGGCCGCTCATTTTCGGCAGCCAGCTGCGGAAGTCCTGGCCGACCGCCTCGTAGGTGTGCAGGCCGTCGATGTGCAGCAGGTCGATGCTGGCGTCGGGGAAATACTCCAGCGCCTGGTCGAAGGTCATCCGCAGCAGGCGCGAGAAGCCGGCATAGGCGGCGTCGTGGTGCGCGCGCAGATCCTCATAGACGTCGTCGCCGTAGAGCCCGGCATGGGGGTCGCCTTCCCAGGTGTCGACCGCATAGCAGGAGGTCGACAGGCCGCAGGCGGCGATCGCCTGCAGGAACGCGCAGTAGGAGTTGCCGCTGTGGGTGCCCAGCTCCACCAGCGACGTGGGCCGCAGGGCCTCGATGATCCAGAAGGCGAAGGGGATGTGGCCGATCCAGGGCGGCGGGAAGACGAGCCGGTTCGGTTCGCTCAGCGTGATGGGCGTGTAGAGGGCCTGCAGATCCAGCGGCCGCGTCTCAGGGCGGTCCCCGGCATGGTCGGCGGGGTGGGGGCTGAGGGTCGAATCGGGCATCTGATGCTGCATATCCGGCTGGTCTTCGGGGCTGCTGTGCACAATGAGGGGCATCGCGGTGGGAGCCCCATCCGTGGCGGCGCCGTCCCGGCCCGCCGCATCGGCGGCGGGGGAAAGGGCGCTGCTGGTCACGGTTGGCGGGGTATCAAGCTGGCTGCTGCGCCGGGAAGCCGACAGGCGGGGCGGCTTTGTGTTGCGTGGCGCCATGGCGTCTTGAAGGCCTGTCCAATCCCGACGGAGTTCTCACGCATTCGGCTGATCGGCACGGCGGCCGGCAGCAATGACAAGAGACCACAAGATGCTGTGGCTTATCGCCAAACCCCAGCCCTGTCAACCTGGACCCCCGGCCGGCCGCGGGCGGGCCCGCAAGTTGCACAAGGTCTTGCGTCATTGCCGCATCAGGCCGGGTCGCATCAAATGGGGCCGCATCAGGCTGGGCCGGCCTGCGTGTCGCCGGCCAGCGTGTCGATGGAGATGTTCAGCATCGGGATGCCGACCAGCCCCTGCACCACATGGCTGGAATGGACCTTGAAGAACAGCGCGTCCTCGATCCAGTGATGCTGCACATGGTCGTTCTGCGTGCCTTCGGCGATCGCGACGGTGATGGAGAAGTCGCCACTCGGCAGATAGGGCAGTTGGAAACGGAAGCGGGCGGCGAAATCCTGTCCCGCCACCACGCGGATGGGGTCGAGCTGATAGGTGAGATGGGTGTTGTCGCCGAACAGATTCTGACCCAGCCGGTCGCGGACGTAGAAGCCGACGATGGGCTGGAACAGATCCTTTTCGGCGTGGCAGGCCACCTCCAGGACGATCTCCTCGCCGCCCTCCAGCGTGCTCAGCGGCGTGCCGCCGCTGTCGAGGAGCCGGACGCTGGTGATGCTGGCCCCGCGCTCGCCGAACCAGGGGGCGTTGGGATCGAAATCGAAGATTTCGATGGCGTTGCGGTGCTGGGAGGATTTCAGCAGCTCGGCGCGAGCGTCCTCCACCGGCTCCTCGCGCTTGGCCTGGGGCAGCGCCTGCCGGGCGCCGCCGATGCGGAAGCCGCGGGAGGTGTCCTGGTCGCTGTACAGCGCGGCGAGGTAATCGTGGCAGACCTCCTTGGCCGGGCCAACCGCCCGCACCGACCCGTTGTCCAGCCACACCACCCGATCGCAGAGGTTCACCACCTGCCCCGTGTCATGCGACACGAAGAACAGGGTGCCGCGCTCCTTGAAGCGGTGGATGAAGCGCATGCATTTCTGGGTGAAGGAGGCGTCGCCGACCGCCAGGATCTCGTCGACGATCATGATGTCGGCATCGACATGGGCCGCCACCGCGAAGGCGAGGCGGGCGTACATGCCGCTGGAATAGAGCTTCACCGGCTGTTCGATGAAGTCGCCGATGCCTGCAAACTCGGCGATGGAGTCGTAGCGCTGGGCGATCTGCTCGTTCGACAGCCCCAGCACCGAGGCGGCGAGATAGACGTTCTCGCGGCCGGTGAATTCCGGGTTGAAGCCGGCGCCCAGCTCCAGCAGCGCCGCGATCCGGCCATCGACGGCGATGCGGCCGGAGGTCGGCGTCAAAGTGCCGCAGAGCAGTTGCAGGAAGGTCGACTTGCCCGAGCCGTTGCGGCCGATCAGCCCGACCGTCTCGCCGCGGCGGACCTCCAGGTCAACGCCGCGCAACGCCCAGTACTCGTCGTAATATTTGCGCCGGCCGCGCACCAGCATCTGCTTCAGCCGGTCCTGCGGGCGCTTGAAGATGGCGTAGGCCTTGCCCAGCCCCTCGGCGCGGATGACGACGGGGGCTTGGGACGCGGAGCCGGTGGGGGCTTCGGCAGGGGACGTTTCAGCCGCCGCGGCGGGAGCTTTGATCTCAGACGACATCGGCAAACCCCCGGCGGGTCTTCATGAACCAGAGATAGCCGAGCCAGGCCACCGCCCAGGAGCCCAGCATCGCCAGCCCCCATTCCACCGGCGACGGGACGCGGCCCCAGAACAGCAGGTCCTTCGACTGCTCCAGGATCGCGGTCATCGGGTTCAGGTGCAGGATGGCGCGGAAGCGCTCGGGGATGGCGCTCATCGGATAGAAGATCGGGCTCAGGAACATCAGTATGGTGACGGCCACCCCCACCACCTGCCGCAGGTCGCGCAGGAAGACGCCGGCGGCGGCGAAGAACCAGCTCAGCCCCAGCGTGGTCAGGCACAAGGGCGCCAGCACCAGCGGCAGCAGCAGCGCCGTCAGCGGTGGCAGTCCGGCCACGGCCAGATGGAAGACCACCAGGATGAGAAAGCCGATGCCGGCGTTGAACAGGGCGACGGCCAGCGACACCAGCGGCAGGATCTCCAGCGGGAAGACCACCTTCTTGATGTAGCTGACATTCTCCAGCAGCAGCCCGGGCGCCCGGTTCAGGCATTCGCCCAGCACGTTGAAGAGGATCAGGCCGGAAAACAGCAGCAGGGCGAATTCGGTGTTGCTCTCCCCCGCCGCTCCGTCGGGCGTGCCCCAGCGGGCGCGGAACACCACCGAGAAGACGAAGGTGTAGACCGCCAGCATCAGGATCGGGTTCAGCACCGCCCAAACGATGCCCAACATGGAGCCGCGGTACCGCGCGTCGATCTCCCGCCGGGCCAACCGCAGGATCAGGGACCTGTGATGCCAGGCGGTCTGGAAAAGGGCAAAGGGACTGGCGCCGAAACCCGCCACCGTAGGGTTTCTCGACTGAGAGTTAAGCAATTTAAAGTATTCCCCGTCTGCGGCCGGCCGACCATACCCCCCGCCCCGGCGGCGTTCAAGCGAAAGCATCCCCGGCACCGGAGGGGCGGCAGCGGGACCGGCCGGCCGGGTGGACTCTCCTGAAAAAGAGCAGGGGGGGGAACAGACCTTCGGTTTCCTCCGTTTACTCGAAATATCGGAGAGATGGTGACTCTGCGCAGGGATTTCCGTTATCACGAAAGAAAAATCCACAGTAAACATTTGGGAGGACGGCACTATCCGGGCTAATGCCACAGGCAGCGACGGAGTTCTGTGTCCTATGCGTATCAGTAAATTTGAAGTTGAAATCAAACGTGACTTTCCTATTCGCAGGATAGGGACATGCCTTGTCATGAGGTTGCTATCCGATGCGAGATCCACCATTGGGGGTCGCATCGGCAACTTTATAAGCCCATGGGGTTAGATCCGGATTAGAGCTAAAAAAGCCCATCAGATATGGCCATAACTAGCCCTGAGAGGCGGCGATTGCCCGATTTGCAGGAAAGACGCACCGATTGCCGAAGACCGGGAAAAACCGGAGTGCCCGGCAGAGCGGTGACGCAAAAGGAGGCCGTTGTGTTTTGGAATGCAAAGACTCTGACAGCCGATCACTATGCCACATCATTAAGAAATCATTTCGGTGATGGTGCGGTTCATCGTCTTCAAAAAGAGATCGGTTTTGTTGGAAAGCGGCTTCTTAGACTTCCCAGCACGGAAAGATCGAGCTTCTTTGATCCCTGGTTCACGGAGGAGAACGCGCGTCATCTGCGCTCCGTCGCCCAGGCGGTCCGCGGGATCGCGCCGGATGCCGCCGGTGCCACTCCTCGCGCCACCCCCCGCATCGTCTTCCTGCACGGGGTGATGCCGCGCAGCGGCACCAACTATCTCCAGAGCCTGCTGGAGCTGCATCCCGACGTGGTGGTCAACCCCTACGGCGTCCGGGAGCTTCCCTTCCTGAACACGGTGGAGGACGCGCGCATCTATGAGGGGCGCTTCCTGCGCCTCTATCAGCGCAACCGGGAGTCGTTCGGCGATCTGGAAACCTTTTGCTATATGGTCAGCGGCTTCCTCCGTCGCATCGAAGCCGAATTCCCGGCGGACAAGACGGTGCTGATCAAGTCGCCGCACACCCGGATGATGCGCTATTTCCCCTACCTGTTCCCGACGGAACGCTGCCTGATCGTGCTCCGCGACGGCAAGCGCGCCGTGCAGTCGACCATCGACACTTGGCCGCTGCGCTTCCTCGGCCGCACCTTCGCCGACGTCTGCCGCGAATGGAGCTTCGGCACCGAGGCGGCGCTGGAGGCGCAGAGCCGGATGAGCGCCGACGCCTGCCGTCTGGTCCGCTTCGAGGACGCGGTGGCCTCCCCCGACGGCACCGCCCGCGACCTGCTGCGCTTCCTGGACCTGAACGAGGAGCGCTATCCGTTCGAGCGGATCGGCGACCTGCCCATCCTGGGATCGTCCCGCGTCTCGCGCCGCGATGGCGAGGTCAGCTGGACACCCGTCAAGAAACCCGAAGGCTTCGACCCGTCGAAGCGCCAGATCGACTGGCCGCGCAAGCGTCGGACCGTGTTCGACGCCGTGGCCGGAGACATGCAGAAGAAGGCCGGCTATGCTGCTTGATCCATTGCTCGCCCCCCGCCCCGCGGCCAGGGAGCTTCCCGGTTCCGTCCCCGCTTCCGCACCCGGTTCTGAGGACAGCTTGCCCGCCATCCTGACCACGCCGGCCCGCCTCACCCACCTCCAGCGGCTGGAGGCGGAGAGCATCCACATCATGCGTGAGGTGGCGGCCCAGTTCCAGAAGCCGGTCATGCTCTATTCGGTGGGCAAGGACAGCTCGGTGCTGCTGCATCTGGCGATGAAGGCCTTCCATCCGTCGAAGCCGCCCTTCCCGCTGCTGCATGTCGACACGACCTGGAAGTTCCGGGAGATGATCGAGTTCCGCGACCGCACGGCGCGGGAGCTGGGCATCGACCTGATGGTCCACATCAACCAGGAGGGCGTGCGCCAGGGCATCGGCCCCTTCACCCACGGTTCGGCCGTCCACACCGACGTGATGAAGACCCAGTCGCTGAAGCAGGCGCTCGACGCCCACGGCTTCGACGCCGCCTTCGGCGGGGCGCGCCGCGACGAGGAGAAGAGCCGCGCCAAGGAGCGCATCTTCTCCTTCCGCACCGCCTCCCACCGCTGGGAGCCGAAGAACCAGCGGCCGGAGCTGTGGAGCCTCTACAACGGCCGGATCAACAAGGGCGAGAGCATCCGCGTCTTCCCGCTGTCGAACTGGACCGAGCTGGACATCTGGCAATACATCCACCAGGAGAACATCCCGGTCGTCCCCCTCTATTTCGCCAAGCCGCGTCCGGTGGTGGAGCGCGACGGCACGCTCATCATGGTCGATGACGACCGCATGCCGCTGAAGCCCGGCGAGACGCCGGAGATGGCCTGGGTGCGCTTCCGCACGCTCGGCTGCTATCCGCTGACCGGGGCCGTGCGCAGCACCGCCGCCACCCTGCCCGAGATCATCCGCGAGATGCTGCTGTCCACCAGTTCGGAACGGCAGGGCCGCGTGATCGACCAGGACGCCGCCGCTTCCATGGAAGCGAAGAAGCAGGAAGGCTACTTCTGATGCTGAAGGAACTCGATCCCGCCGCCATCACCGTCGCCGACATCACTCCCGCCGATGCCGCGGCCCCCGATGCCGATAGGGAAGTGCAGGAGTACCTGGCCCGCCAGAACAGCAAGGATCTGCTGCGCTTCATCACCTGCGGGTCGGTGGACGACGGCAAGTCGACGCTGATCGGCCGGCTGCTCTACGACTGCAAATGCCTCTTCGAGGACCAGCTGGCCAGCCTGGAGACGGACTCCGGCCGCTTCGGCACCACCGGCGCCGGCCAGCTCGACCTTGCGCTGCTGGTCGACGGGCTGGCGGCGGAGCGCGAGCAGGGCATCACCATCGACGTCGCCTACCGCTTCTTCACCACCGAGCGCCGCAAGTTCATCGTCGCCGACACGCCGGGCCACGAGCAGTACACCCGCAACATGGTCACCGGCGCGTCCACCGCCGACGCCGCGGTGCTGCTGGTCGACGCGCGCAAGGGCGTGCTGACCCAGACCCGGCGCCACAGCACCATCGTCTCGCTCTTGGGCGTGCGCCATGTCGTGCTGGCGGTCAACAAGATGGACGCCGTCGGCTGGGACCGCGAGACCTTCGAGCGCATCGCCGCCGACTACCGCGTCTTCGCGGCGCGCATCGGCATCACCGAGGTCACCTGCATCCCGGTCTCCGCGCTCACCGGCGACAACGTCACCAAGCCGTCGGATGCCATAGGCTGGTACGGCGGCCCCACCCTGCTCGGCCATCTGGAGAGCGTGGATGCCGCGGCGGAGCGGAAGCTCGGCTCCTTCCGCATGGCGGTGCAGTGGGTGAACCGGCCGAACCAGGACTTCCGCGGCTTCAGCGGCACGGTGGTCGGCGGCCCGGTGCGCGTCGGCGACGACGTCGCCATCCTGCCCGGCGGCCGGACCAGCCGGGTGGCCCGCCTCGTCACCATGGACGGCGACCTTGAGACGGCGGAGCCCGGGCAGGCGATCACCCTGGTGTTGGCCGACGAGGTCGACGCCAGCCGCGGCGACATGATCGTCGCCGCCGCCGGCCGGCCGGAGGTGGCCGACCAGTTCGCCGCCCACGTGGTGTGGATGGACGAGCAGCCGCTCTTGCCCGGCCGCTCCTATCTGCTGCGCGCCGGCACGGCGACGGTCGGCGCCCAGGTGACGGAGTTGAAGCACGCCATCAACGTCAACACCCAGGAGCATGCTGCCGCCAAGAGCCTGGACCTGAACGACGTCGGCTTCTGCAATCTGGCGCTCGACCGGCCGATCCCGTTCGACGCCTATGCCGACAGCCGCGAGACCGGCAGCTTCATCCTGATCGACCGGCTGACCAACGCCACAGCCGGCTGCGGCATGATCCGCTTCCCCCTGCGCCGGGCGTCGAACATCCACCGCCACGCCACGAAGGTGGACAAGGCGGCGCGGGCGGGCGGCCTGCAGAAGCCCTGCGTGCTGTGGTTCACCGGCCTGTCCGGCTCCGGCAAGTCCAGCGTCGCCGACCGGCTGGAGCAGGAGCTGCACCGTCTCGGCCGCCGCACCATGATCCTGGACGGCGACAATGTCCGCCACGGCCTGAACCGGGATCTGGGCTTCACCAACGAGGACCGGGTGGAGAACATCCGCCGCGTCGCCGAGGTGTCGAAGCTGATGGTGGAGGCTGGGCTGATCGTGCTGGTCAGCTTCATCTCCCCCTTCCGCGAGGAACGCCGGATGGCGCGCACCCTGGTGGAGGACGGCGAGTTCCTGGAGATCTTCATGGACACGCCGCTGGAGGTCTGCGAGGCCCGTGACCCCAAGGGGCTCTACAAGAAGGCACGATCCGGCCAGCTCCCCCACTTCACCGGCATCGACAGCGCCTATGAGCCGCCGGAAGCCCCGGAGATCACCCTGAAGGGCGGCGAACACGGCACCGACGAGATGGTCGCCCAGGTGATCGAGGACCTGCGGCGGCGCGGAGTGATCTGATCCTTATCCTCCATGGCACCTCCAAGGGCGGCTCCAAGCCGCCCTTTTTCTTTTCCCGGCCGGACTCTTCGCCGTGCCGCACAGGATCAGGATTGAACGGGAACCGGAAAGCGAACGGCAGCGAAGGAAAAAAATTTACAATTTATATCCGTGATTTGTCGGGCGGTCAGTGATTTCCCCTATATTTTGCATATCCCCGTATGGCGTTTTGTTAACGCTACCATGGCAATTCATTTCTTTTGCGCCGGTGGAGTGACCTCCCGGCCGCCCGTTCCGCCCCCACGAGAGTGTGATGAAACTTTCCAGCAAGATCCTGCTGCCGGTTCTGGTCCTGTCCACTGTCTCGGCCGCCATCGGCGCCACCTCCGTGTGGGGGCTGAACCGCATCGCCTCCGCCAACCAGGCTCTCATCCAGATGGACCGGATGGTCCTGACCGCGTCGGAACTGCGGTCGATCAGCCGTTCCCTGCAGCGCGACGCCCTGAACCTCATTTCCGAAGATGCCGCGACCCAGGCGGCCATCGGCGAGCGGTTCGGCGCACGCATCGACGAAATGGCGGAGAAGAACCGCCGGCTCGACCGGCTTCTCGCCGCGTCGGGCAATCCCGCCGCCGGCCGGATCGGCCCGCTGCAGGCCAAGGTCATGGACGCGCTGGCCAAGACGCGCGACCTCGCCCTGGCGGGGCAGCGCGAGGCCGCCGCCGCCCTGTTCCGCAGCGATGTGCGCAGCAGCGAGCGCGCGGCCTCGGACCTGACCGATCCGATCATCGAGACGGGGACGGAGCGGATCGCCCAACTCACCGACGCGGTGGAGGAGACCGAGAGCTTCGTGAAGGTCACCGTGGCGGCGGTCGGGCTGATCGGCATCCTCGTCGGCGCCCTGCTCTCCCTGGTGATCGCCCGCCGCAGCGTCGTGGAGCCGCTGGCCCGCCTGACGGCGAGCATGGGACGCCTTGCCCGCAAGGACTACGGCGTCGACCTGTCGGACGCGGCGCGCGGCGACGAGGTCGGCGCCATGGCCACCGCGGTCGTCACCTTCCGCGACGCTCTGCAGACCGCCGACCGGCTGGAGGCGGAGCAGGCGGCCGAGCGTGCCGCCAAGGAACGCCGCGCGGCGGAGGTCGACCGGCTGGTCCGCCGCTTCGAAGCGACCGTGGGCGGCATCCTGCGCACCCTGTCCTCCGCCGCAACCGAGCTGAGCCAGACGGCGCACAGCATGTCGGGCATCGCCGAACAGACCAATGCCCGCGCGTCCGCCGCGGCCGGAACGGCGGTCGATGCCTCGTCCAACGTCCAGGCCGTCGCGGCGGCGACGGAGGAGCTGACCGCCTCCATCACCGAGATCAGCGGGCAGGTGTCGCGCTCCACCGCCATCGCCGACCAGGCGGTTGGCGAGGCGCAGCAGACCAACGCCCAGGTCCAGGGGCTGGTCGAGCAGGCGCAGCGCATCGGCGAGATCGTCCAGATGATCAACAACATCGCCACCCAGACCAACCTGCTGGCGCTGAACGCCACCATCGAGGCGGCGCGCGCCGGGGAGGCCGGCAAGGGCTTCGCCGTCGTGGCGTCGGAGGTGAAGAGCCTCGCCAACCAGACGGCCAAGGCGACCGAGGACATCGGCACCCAGATCGCCTCGATGCAGGGCGCCACCAACGGCGCGGCCCAGGCGATCGGCGGCATCAGCCGGACCATCGCGACGATCAGCGAGGTTGCCACCTCCATCGCCTCCGCCATCGAGGAACAGGGCGCGGCGACGGCCGAAATCGCCCGCAACGTTCAGGAGGCCTCCAGCGGCACCGCGTCGGTCAGCGCCAACATCGGCGGCGTCAGCGAGGCGGCGGCCCAGACCGGCGCTGCGGCCAGCCAGGTGCTGGGCGCCTCGGGCGAACTGGCGCGCCAGTCCGAACTGCTGCGGCAGGAGGTGGAAACCTTCCTGAGCGGCATCCGCGCCGCCTGACCCTGAAGGATGCCGACACGAAGCCGGCGAGCAGGCCGCCCAGATGGTCAGGGCGGCTACGGGATGCACACATCTCCAAACTTCGCCCGCGCCCGCCGCAGGTCGGCGACGAAGTCCTGATAGGCCCGCTCCGTTCCTTCTCCCCTGGCCCCTCTCCCGCGGCGGATCAGCCGAGCGTGCGCTTCACGATCAGCGACAGCTTTTCCAGCATCGCCGGGTCGCGGTGGGAGGGGGCGGTCATGATGGCGTTGTCGAGGGCGGTGTGGCAGCCCTGGGTGCACGCACCCTCGCGCCCCGCCACCTTCGGCGCCAGGGCCGAGACCAGCGAGCGGGCCCTGCCGGCATTGGCGACCACCACCTTGATCACCGCATCGACCGACACATGGTCGTGCCCCTCGTGCCAGCAGTCGTAATCGGTGACCATGGCGACGGTCGCGTAGCACATCTCCGCCTCGCGGGCGAGCTTGGCCTCCGGCATGTTGGTCATGCCGATGACGTCGCAGCCCCAGCTGCGGTAGAGGTTCGATTCGGCGACGGTGGAGAATTGCGGCCCCTCCATCACCATGTAGGTGCCGCGCCGCTGGTGCGGGATGTCCAGCTCGACCAGCGCCTCTTCGATCAGGTCGCCCAGCCGGCCGCAGACCGGATGGCCCAGCGCCACATGGGCGACCAGCCCGCTGCCGAAGAAGGTCTTGTCGCGGGCGAAGGTGCGGTCGATGAACTGGTCGATCACCACGAAGCTGCCCGGCGGCAGATGCTCCTTCAGCGAGCCGACCGCCGACACCGACAGGATCTCGGTCACGCCCAACTGCTTCAGGGCGTGGATGTTGGCGCGGAAATTCAGCTCCGACGGCGGGATGCGGTGGCCGCGGCCGTGGCGCGGCAGGAAGACCAGCTTCTGCCCCGCCAGCTCGCCGGTCAGCAGCTCGTCTGACGGGTCGCCGAAGGGGGTCGTCACTTTGACCCAGCGGGTGTTCTCCAGCCCGTCGATGTCGTACAGGCCGCTGCCGCCGATCACGCCCAGAACCGTTTCGCCAACTGCACCGTTGCTCATGTCCCGCTCTCTCCGCTGAAGCTGAGGGACTATTTCGGGCACACCGGGAGAATGCAACAGCGGACCTCGGGCGGCAGGTGGAAAATTCATCGGATATTGCACGACATGCGGGCATTCCCGAAGACGTCTCCCATGACCTGCATGGTGCCGCATCCAGCGACTGTGGGGCTGCGGCCTCCCGTCACAAGTGCATTGATGCCGGGCCATCCACCACCTAATCTCGCTGCCCAGGCTTTGGACGGAGTGTCATGTCATGCGGATCGACGGGACGGCCTACCGCACCATCTGGCCGGACGGCGAGGGTGCCGTCGCCATCATCGACCAGACCCGGCTGCCGCACGACTTCGCCGTCGTCCGCCTGACCAGCCTGGAGGAGGCGGCCCACGCCATCCGCGCCATGCTGGTGCGCGGCGCCCCGCTGATCGGCGCGGCGGCGGCCTATGGCGTGGCGCTCGCCCTGCGCGCCGACGCCAGCGACCGCGGGCTGGAGCGGGCCTGCGCCACCCTGCTGGCGACCCGTCCGACCGCGGTCAACCTGCG
This sequence comes from Azospirillum sp. TSH20, assembly GCF_003115935.1. Taxonomy (NCBI): domain Bacteria; kingdom Pseudomonadati; phylum Pseudomonadota; class Alphaproteobacteria; order Rhodospirillales; family Azospirillaceae; genus Azospirillum; species Azospirillum sp. TSH20. The sequence goes on along the minus strand of NZ_LGQU01000079.1, from coordinate 52,449 downwards.
CTGGGCGCTGGAGCGCATGCGCGGCCTGCTGGCCCCGCTGCCGGAGGCCCGGCGCGTCGAGGCCGCCGAGGCGGAGGCAGCCTGCATCGCCGACGAGGATGTGGGGATCAACCGCTCCATCGGCTTGCATGGCGCGGCCTTGATCCGCGCCGCGGCGGCGTGCAAAAAGCCGGGCGAGCCGGTGAACGTGCTGACCCACTGCAACGCCGGCTGGCTCGCCACCGTCGATTGGGGCACGGCGCTCGCCCCCGTCTATGCCGCCTTCGAGCAGGGCATCCCTCTGCATGTCTGGGTGGACGAGACGCGGCCGCGCAACCAGGGCGCCAGCCTGACCGCTTGGGAGCTGAAGCACCACGGCGTCCCCCACACCGTCATCGCCGACAATGTCGGCGGCCATCTGATGCAGCATGGCAAGGTCGACCTGTGCATCGTCGGCACCGACCGCACCACCGCGACCGGCGACGTCTGCAACAAGATCGGCACCTATCTGAAGGCGTTGGCCGCGCACGACAACGGTGTGCCCTTCTATGTCGGACTGCCCTCGCCGACCATCGACTGGACCATCGCCGACGGCGTGCGGGAGATCCCCATCGAGGAGCGCGACGGCCGCGAGGTGAGCGAGCTGACCGGCCGCACCGCCGACGGCCGGATCGAGACGGTGCGCGTCACCCCCGACGGCAGCCCGGTCGCCAATTACGCCTTCGACGTCACCCCGGCGCGGCTGGTGACCGGCCTGATCACCGAACGCGGCGTCTGCCCCGCCACGCGCGACGGGCTGCTCGGGCTGTTTCCGGAGCGGGGCTGAGGGCGTTGTTTTTCACTGACGGCCGCCTCGGTCAGGTGGAGCGGGAGCGGACGGATAATGCTTTCCCTCGTTCGACGATCCGGTCAGCATCGAAGTCCGTCAGGCGTCTGTCGGCCAGATCGGTCATACCCCGGTCGATGTCCGCCTTCAGCGACGCGAATTCCTGGCGCTGCAGGGCGGCCAGCAAGGTGATGATCAGACGTTCGACCTCGGTCATGACTGCTCCTCATGGAATACTCGATCATACCAGAAGAGGCCGTCAACCGGCCCTTTCCACCATCTCCCGCGCCCGTCGCAGGTCGGCGACGAAGTCCTGATAGGCCTTTTCCGTCGCCTCCCCGGCCGGCAGGCGCAGCAGGTAGGACGGGTGGACGGTGACGAAGCCGTTCCAGTCGCCGAACCCCATCGGCCCGCGCTCCCGCAGGACCGACACGCTGCGCCCGGTGAGCGCCAGGGCGGCGGTGGCGCCCAGTGTCACCACCAGACGCGGGCGGACGAAGGACAGCTCCTTCATCAGCCACCAGCGGTAATGCTTCACCTCGCCGGCGGTCGGCGACTGGTGCAGGCGGCGCTTGCCGCGGGCGACGAACTTGAAATGCTTGACCGCGTTGGTCAGGTAGGCGGCGCCGCGCTCAATCCCGGCCTCCTCCAGCGCGCGGCTCAGCAGTTGGCCGGCGGGACCGACGAAGGGGCGGCCCTCCATGTCCTCCTGGTCGCCGGGCTGCTCGCCGACGATGGCGATGGCGGCCCCTTCCGGCCCCTCGCCCAGCACGGCCTGCGTCGCCCCCGGCACCAGCGGATCCGCCGCCAGGATGATGCGGTTCAGCTCGGCCAGCGTCGCCGGCTCCTGCCGGGCCATGGCGGCGACGGCCTTGTCGGGGTTGCGGCGGCGGGGGGCGGCGGCTTCCGCCTCGATCATCGCCTGCACCCGCGCAGGCGCGGAACGGATCATGGCTGGGATCGCCGCCGCTTCCGGCAAATTGGCCCAGTATTTCCGCGGCATCTCCGCCCGCATCGCCGTGGGGTTCACCCGTGCCGGGTTGAAGGTGCTCTCGTAATAGCGCTGCCAACCCTCGGCGAAGCGGTCGTCGCGGTCGAGCCCCTCCGGCCTCAAAGCCGCCGGCCCGACGGTCAGCGAGCGCCGGTCCCACTGCAGCGAGCCCACCGGCGTCAGGATGGTCCAGACCAGACTTTCGAAGCGCTCGATGAAGAAGGGGGCGGTGGCCTCGACGATGAAATGGTCCGGCTCGAACCACGCGACGTAACGCTCAGCCCCATCCGGATCCCTCACCTCGCGGAAGCGCAGGAAGGCGTGCATCTTGTGCAGGTCGCGCCGCACCGCCTTGTCGAGCAGCGCCAGCCGGTGCACCAGCGGATCGGCATGGTGGTCGAGCATGTCGCGCTCCCCCCGCAGCACCCGCCAGACCAGCCGGTGCAGCAGGGCGTAGCGTTCCGGATCGCGGTGGCAGACCACGCTTTCGATCAGCGCCCCCACCGGCCGCGGCAGCGACACCGGCGGCGCGTCCGCCGGCAGCGGAGCCATATCCCCGAACAGCGACGGTGCCGCCCCGACGCTCCACACCACGTCGTCCGGATCGGCGCCCAACGCGACCAGCCCGCGCAGCGCGCGGCGGAAGCCGTCCAGGTCGGCGCCGTCCTTTAGATCCACACGATGCATGACCCGGCCCCTCAGAACAGGCTGAGCTGCTTGGGCGGCGCCACCAGCCGTTGCCGCAGGTCGGCGCGGTCGGTCAGCCCGCCCGGATGGTGGTCGGCGGCGATCAGGAAGGCGCGTGCCCGCTTCAGACCCGACGACAGCCGCGCCACATCCTCCAGCCGCAAATTGGTGTGGCGCCGCGCCTCGACGATCTTGTCGACCGCCCGCGCCCCCAGCCCCGGCACGCGCAGCAGCATCTCGCGGTCGGCGCTGTTGACGTCGACCGGGAAACGCTCGCGGTTCTTCAGCGCCCAGGCCAGCTTGGGGTCGATGCCCAGATCCAGCATCCCGCCCTCGCCCCCGGCGGCGATCTCCTCCACCGTGAAGCCGTAATAGCGCAGCAGCCAGTCGGCCTGGTACAGCCGGTTCTCGCGCTGCAGTGGCGGCGGCTTGGCCGGCAGGGCGGAACTCGCCTCCGGGATCGGGCTGAAGGCGGAATAATAGACCCGCCGCAGCCCATAGCGGCGATAGAGTGTGTCGCTGGTCTCCAGCACCGACAGGTCGGTGGAGGCGTCGGCGCCGACGATCATCTGGGTGCTCTGCCCGGCGGGGGAGAAACGCCGCTTCTCCTCCTTGGCCTCCAGGATGCGTTCGCCGACCTGTCCCATCACCGCCTTGATCGCGGTGCCGTCTTTCTCCGGCGCGAACTCCTTCAGGCTGCGGTCGGAGGCGAGTTCCAGATTGATCGACAGCCGGTCGGCCCACAGCCCGGCCTGCTCGATCAGCCAGGGGCTGGCCTCCGGTATCGTCTTCAGGTGGATGTAGCCGGCGAAGCCATGATCGCGCCGCAGCGTGCGCGCCACCAGCATCAGCTGCTCCATCGTGTAATCGGGCGAGCGGATGATGCCGGAGGACAGGAACAGCCCCTCGATGCAGTTGCGCTTGTAAAAGCCCAGCGTCAGCTGAACCACCTCGTCGACGCTGAACCGCGCGCGGCGCACGTTGGATGAGCGGCGATTGATGCAGTAGGCGCAGTCGAACAGGCAGTAGTTGGTCAGCAGGATCTTGAGCAGCGAGACGCAGCGCCCGTCCGGCGTATAGGCGTGGCAGATGCCGGCCCCGGTGGTCGAGCCGATGCCGTCCGGCCCGCCCGTCCGCCGCTTCGCCCCCGACGACGCGCAGGAGGCGTCGTACTTCGCCGCGTCGGCGAGAATTTCGAGCTTGTCGAGCAGCGCGTCATCCACCGTGGAGGCTTCCCTCTCCCTTGAAGATGTTCGCAATATGTTCTTAATGTGGGAAAAGGCAAGCGGCCTGCCGCCCTCAACGGAACGGAGAGCGGGTTTTCAAATCGGCCAAGGGCGCGCGAAATAAAGTTTCCAGGCAGAAAAGCAATGTTACAGAGTATTCGAAAAAACGAATCAATCGCCAAAGAAAAACGAAGCATTGTATCTTGTTGCTCGTTCTTAACCAAGAAGGAAGGGCTTGTTGCAGAATAGAAATCAAATTTGTCTTTAATTTTATATAAAAAAATTTCTAATATTTCCAATCGGCGCGATGGCGAAGACGGGCGTCGACTCGGGACTCAACCAAAAAGGAATAGGGCGATGGCGGCTCAGACTTCGGTGAAAGTGGCGGTTCAGACGGGTGCGGCGAAGGACGATGCGTTCAGCCAGGGTCAGGTCACCGAAGATTCCCGTATCGCAAGCCTGAACGTGCTGGCCAACGACCCGGGGTCCGCCCGCATCTGGTCGCTGTATCAGGAGCAGACGACGCTGAACTTGGCCTCCGGTGCCAACACCGTCACTTTGACGAGTGGTGCGACGATCAGCATCAACGCCGACGGTACCATCAAGTACGACGCAAGTGGCATCACGGCCACGAACCTCGATGCGCTGGACGACGGTGATACATTCGAGGATAGCTTCACCTACACCGTACGAATGGCCAATGGTGCGCTGAGCACGGCCAAGGCCACGGTTGTCATCCAGGGCAAGAACGACGCTCCGGTGCTCAGCGGCGCTCCGGCCGCTTTGGCTGCCGGCACCGAGGATGCCGCCTACACCTTCAGCGCCGCCGACCTGCTCCAAGGCTACAGCGACGTTGACGGTGATGTGCTGAGCGTGACCAACCTCACCGCGTCGCACGGTACGGTGACCGACAACGGCAACGGCACCTGGACCTTCAACCCGGACGCCAATTACAACGGCGCCGTCTCGCTCAGCTATGGCGTCACCGATGGAGCGGTGACTGTTGATGCCTTGCAGGGCTTTGATCTGGACGCGGTCAAGGACGAGTATGCCTTTGGCTTTACGGTAACCCGTTCCACCTCCACCATTTCCAGCACCACGACGCTGACCTACAGCGGTGCACCGCCCACCGACCAGAATGCGTTCTCCCAGCAGTACGGTGACTGGGTGCGTTCACTCGCCAGCCTCGGCCAGGATCTCAACGGTGATGGAGCTGTCAGCACAGCATGGCACCAGAACTCCCAAACGAACACGATCACGGTGGAGGGAAGTGACCTGACCTTCTCGTCGACAGCCTATACGGTTGGGACCGGAAATGGTGCCAAGACCCGCTATTATGTGTCGGATCTGACGGCGACCTCCTCCATCTCTGCATCGAGCACGCTGGACGTGGCGGCAACGGACAACACTGCCTTTGTCATCAACAACTTTCAGCCCGGCTCCGACACGTTGGCCTTTACCGGGTTGGACAGCCTGTCTTCGGCTGAGTTCAACACGGCCTTCAGCATGATTGAGGCCGACGTCACCGGTGATGGAATTGTCGACACCACCATCAAGCTGGCAGGAAGCTCCTGGTCGGTGACCCTGGCTGGTGTTCATGACGTAGGGTTGAGCAGCCTGTTCGCCGTCTGATAGCGACGTTTTTCGGCCTAGGCAGCGTTGGGTTGGACAGGAGGCCCTGATCGCTCAAGCGAGTGGTCGGGGCTTTTCCTATGCGTATCCTTGCCGCTTAAGCCGGATCAAGCGCCTCGCGCAGATCGCGCAGCACGCCGTCCCACTCGCCCGCCCTGTCCTGCCGGAACAGCCGGACCGACGGATACCATACCGTGTCATGGCGCCCCTGCATCCAGCGCCAATCGGCGGCATGGGGAAGCAGCGCCCAGGCCGGACGCCCCAGCCCGCCAGCCAGATGGACGGTCGAGTTGTCGACCGACACCACCAGGTCCATGGCGGCGATCAGCGCCGCCAGCCCGTCGATGTCGCTCCAGGCGTCCAGTCCCGGATCGGCGACGTCGGCGGCGGCGACCTCCGCGGCGACGTCGCCATATTGCAGGCTGACCAGCCTCACGTCCGGCCGCTCCAGCGCTTTCGCCAGCCGGCCGAGCGGAATGGAGCGCAGATGCCCGACGGCGGCATTCTTGCTGCTCCAGGAAAGCCCGACCAGCCGGCGCCCGTCTCCCCGGCCATCCTCAAGACGCCGCCGCAGCTCGGCCACCCAATCCGGATCGGCCTTCAGGAAGGCGGGCTGGCGGCCGGCGAAATCCTCGATCCGGCGGCGCATCGGGCGCGGCAGGCTGCCGGGGCCCCCCGGCAGCAGGCCCAGCCCGCGGCCATAGCCGGCCACCGAATCCGCAATCCGCCCCAGCCCCTTCAGCCGGTTGGCAAGCTCGTTCCACAAGGCCGGATCGCTGGGGGCGAGCGCCACGGCGATGCGCGCGGCCTCCGCGGCCTGTTCCGGCAGCCCCTCCCCCGCCAACAGGCTGGCGAGGGTCGAGAACAGCCCGGCATCCGCCGGATCATCCGAGACGGCCATCGCCTGGCGCTGGACGGCCAGGGCGGCCCCGCCCCGCCCCAGTTCCCGCTCCATGGCGGCGAGCCGCAGCAGCGCCTTGGCATGCGCCGGCTCCAGCACCAGCGCCGCGCAGAAGCCGTCCCGCGCCCCGGCGAACCGCCCCTGCGCCTCGCGCAGCAGCGCGCGGTTCAGGTGGATGCTGGCGTGGAGCGGCGCCACCGTCAGCAGGGCGCCATATTGCTCCTTTGCCTCGGCCGGCCGTCCCAGATCCTGCAGAAGCCCGGCCAGCTGGAAGCGCGTCTCAACCGCCTCCGGCTGCAGGGCGACGGCGTTGGCGTAGAGGCGGGCGGCGCGGTCCGGTCGGTTCAGCGCGGCCTCGATCCGTGCCAGATTGACGTGGAAATCGGCGATGTCGGGCGCGGCGGCGATGGCGCGGCGGATCCGGTCCATCGCCTCGTCCGGCTGCCCGGTCAGCGCCGCTAGGATGCCCCACAGGTGAAGCGCATAGGGATGGCCGGGCGAGGCCGCGAGGATGCGGCGATACAGGAGGTCGGCCTTGGCGAAGCGCTCGGCCTCCTGATGATCCAGCGCCGCGACCAGGGCTTCCTGCAATGTTGCCATCCTCCTTATAGGAGGGGAGGAATCGTCACGACAAGGTCGGCCCGTCGCCGGCTCCTTTCGGGGGGAAATTGTTCGGGCGCCGTCTTGACAGGAAAGCGGGACGGGGCCACGTGCTCATCACTTGGATCCGGGCCCCTCTGGCGACTTAGACGTGGTCGCGATGTCGGATCTCTTCACCTGCTTTTGCGCCGACGGGCGTGACCGCACTTGGAGGGAGCGATGTCCTTTTCCCCGACCCCTTCGGAACACCAGCCCCCGATCCCGGCCCTTCCCGCTTCCGACGCCTGCCCGACGCACGCCGCTCCTCCGGCGCGCGGCCGCAGCCTCATGCCTCTTCGGCTTGCGCCTCTCCGGGGTGACAGGCTTGCGCCCCTTTGGGGCGTCGTCGCCGACAGTGGGACCTTTCCCGCAACCATTTCATGAGAATGATCATCGCCATGGACCAGACCGAACGCCAGATCATCGACGACCTGTTCGCCAAGCTGCATCAGGCCGAGGCGCAATCCGGCCCGCGCGATCCCGAGGCCGAGGCGCTGATCCGCGAGCGCATCGCCCGCCAGCCGGCCGCCCCCTATCTGATGGCCCAGGCCATCGTGATGATGGAACAGGCGCTTGCCGCCTCGCAAGGCCGCAACGAGGAGCTGGAGCGCCAGCTGCGCGAGCGCCCCGCCGCTCCGGCCCAGTCCGGCGGTGGCGGCCTGTTCGGCAGCCTGTTCGGCGGCGGCCGGCCGGCCGCCCAGCCTCAATCCCAGCCCCAATCCCAGCCCCAGTACCAGCATCCCGCCGCCGCCCAGGCCGCCATGCCGCCGGGTTCGCCCTGGAGCCGTCCGGCTGCCGCTGCCGGCGCCCCTGCCTATGGCGACCCGCGCGTCGCCGGCTATGCCCAGCAGCCGCGGGCCGGCGGCGGCTTCATGGCCGGGGCCATGCAGACGGCGGCCGGCGTGGCCGGCGGCATGCTGATCGGCAGCGCGCTGTCCGGCATGCTCTCCGGCGGCGAAGCCGTGGCTGCCGAGGCCGCCGGTGCGGCCACCGACGCGGCGACCGCCGCCACCGACCATGCCGAACAGGCGGTCGAGGACAGCGGCTGGGGCGATTTCGGCAGCGATTTCGGGGGCGAGGAAGAACTCTGATCACCGGAGCCGGCCCGCGGGAAGGAGGCGGCCCGCCCTCCTCCCGTGGGTCTTTCCCTCAAGCCTTCACGATGCGGCCGGCGAAGCCCTCGACGGCGCGCATGGCGTTGCGGGTGTCGACCACCAACGGGCAGTGGGCGGCGAGGCTGTGATAGTCGATGCCGTCATGGTCGGTGACGATCACCGCAGCGTCGAAGCCGGCAAGCCGCTCCGCCGTCCAGGTGATGGAGGTCCGGCCGGCAAGCGCCGCATGCTCGCGGGTGACCGGCAGCACCGGGATGAAGGGGTCGTGGTATTCGACCGCCGCCCCGCGCTCCAGCAGCATCTCCATCAGCCGCAGCCCTGGCGATTCCCGGCTGTCGTCGACGTTCTTCTTGTAGGCCATGCCGACCAACAGGATGCGCGCCCGGCTCAACCCGATGCCGGCGCGGCGGTCGAGCGCCAGGGCGAGCCGGTCCACCACATGGCGCGGCATCATCGTGTTGACCTCTCCCGCCAGTTCGATGAAGCGGGTGGAGATCTGGTACTCGCGCGCCTTCCAGGTCAGATAGAAGGGGTCGATGGGGATGCAGTGGCCGCCCAGCCCGGGACCGGGATAGAAGGGCATGAAGCCGAAGGGCTTGGTCTTCGCCGCCTCGATCACCTCCCAGATGTCGATGCCCATCGGCTCGAAGACGATCTTCAGCTCGTTCACCAAGGCGATGTTGACGGAGCGGAAGATGTTCTCGGTCAACTTGGTCGCCTCCGCCGCCCGCGTGCCGGACACCGGCACCACCTGCGGCACCACCTGCTCGTAGAGCGCCACCGCCAGCCGCCGCGCGCCCTCGTCGTCGCCGCCGACCACCTTGGGGATGGTGCTGGTGGTGAAGCTGATGTTGCCGGGATCCTCGCGCTCGGGCGAATAGGCCAGAAAGAAGTCGCGCCCGCTGACCAGCCCGGTCTCCTCCAGGATCGGCCGCATCACCTCGTCGGTGGTGCCGGGCCAGGTGGTCGATTCCAGAACCACCAGCTGGCCCCGGCGCAGCCGGTCGCGGATCAGCCGGGTGGAGGCCTCGACGAAGCTCAGATCGGGCTCGCGCTGCGGCGACAGCGGGGTGGGGACGCAGACGATCACGGCGTCGCAGGCGGCGAACTCGTCGGCGTCGATCGTCGCCCGGAACCGCCCGGTCGCCACCGCTTCGGCGACGCGGCCGTCGGCGATCTGCCGAATGTAGGAGCGTCCGCCGTTCAGCGCCGCCGCCTTGGCCGGGTCGATGTCGAAGCCGGTGACCGCGAAGCCGGCCCCGGTCAGCGCCAGGGCCAGCGGCAGCCCGACATAGCCGAGCCCGACCACCGCCACCCGCGCGCTACGGCCGCGATAGGCGCTTTCCAGAGACTGGATGTCGGGCGCCTGGAGATCGGGCGAGGTGTCCGCTGTGCTCATCATGCCGTTCCGTATAGACGCTTCTAAGGACTGGACCGCCCGGACGGCTGTTCCGCCTGCGGCAGCCAAATGTGTGACGGCCGGCGCAGCTTTGCGCAACCCCCGGGTCCCGCATGGGTGCCGGGGATCGGAAATTCTGGCGCTGGGACGGCCAAGGGTGCCAACTTCCCTGAAAACGACGGACCCCGCCCGCCATGACGCCGCACTTCCCGTCCCTCCTGCCCCAGCAGATCGCCCCGGTGGACGACCGTCAGTCGGCACTGACCGCCCGCCATCTGGGCGGTGACCCCGAGGCTCTGTACGGCTATTTCCTGGCCTTGCGCGGGGAAAGCGACCGGGCGCTCGCCGGCCTGCCGCCGGCCGGCGGCAAGCCCTATCCCTATGGCCGCTGCGAGGAGATCACCCGTGACCTCTTCGCCCGACTGTCGCAGCGTCTGGCCCAGCCGGCCGGCCCAGTGGAACGCGCGCTGCACGCCTTCGTTGGGGAAGGCGGCGTGCTGCAAAGCGTCTGGGGCGTGCTGCGCGACCAGTATTTCCAGAACGCGCTGCAGGTCGGCGCGCTCTATGTCGACGTCTCGAACGACACGGTGGTGGTCACCAAGCCGAAGGTGGAAATCCTGCCCATCGGGGAGTCCGGACTGGTGCCGGTGCGCGACCTCGACCATTTCCGCCGGACGGCGGAGCGCTATTGGGGGGCGACGCTCTACGCCAACCATCTGGCGCCGACGCTGGCGCCGCTGCTGCCGGTCCTGTCGGTCAGCCCCGGCCGGCTGGCGCCCGGCCTGCAATCGGCCTGCGACTACATGATCGCGCTGATGTGCCGCGACCGCTTCCGGGATGCCGAACGCTGGCTGGAGTCCGGCCCCGCCCCGCCGGTGGATCTCGCCGCCGCCTGCCTTGCCACCATCCCCGCCGACCTGCGCCCGCTGACCGGCCAGCCCCGGCTGGAGGCGGTCGCCGCCTGCCGCCGCGCCCGGGAAGCCGGCTGCTGGGCCGACCCCGACTGGCGCACCGCCCGCGTGCTCGACTATCTGCGCCTCATGCGCGGGGCGGGGAATTAGGCTGCCTTGCCCAGATGCGGCAGCGGCTGGATGGCGTCGAGCGCGTCGCCGATCTCCGCCCGCGCGACCTTGGTCTCGAAGATGCTTTGCAGGTTGGTCCAATAGCGGGCGTCGGTTCCGAAGGCCTTGCCCAGCCTCAGCGCCATCGGGGCGGTGATCCGGCGCTCGCCGTTCATGATCTCCGTCACCGCGTTGGGCGGCACGCCGATATGCTCGGCAAAGCGCCGGGCGCTCAGGCCCAGCGCCTCCAACTCGTCGCGCAGGAACTCGCCGGGATGAATGGGCGGCAGATTGTCGGTGGCGGAATGGCTCATGGCAACCTCAGTGGTAATCGGCGATTGCGACGTCGTAGGGCTCCCCCGGGACAGTCAGGAGATCGGCATCAGCCTGAGCGTCGCCAACCACGGCCCAGCGGAAACAGATGCGCCACTGGTCGTTGATGCGGATGCTGTATTGGCCTTTCCTCTCTCCGCCCAACGCTTCGAAGCGGTTGGATGGAGGGTGCCGGAGATCCATCAGCCGGGTGGCCGCCTGGAGCTTGGTCAATGCCTTGGCGGCTTGGCGTTCGAATGACTGGAACTCCTTTACCCGCTTGCCGGCCAGGGAATCGGCAGTCCGTTTATCCGCACATGTTCTTATCGGCATCCGCGTCCTCTCGCGGAATATTATGCGTTATGTAACGGGTAACGGTCAAGCCTGCCCCCCCTCACAGCCGGTCCGCCCCGAAGGTGTCGCAGGCTTCCAGCCGGCCGCTTTCCAGGCCGGTGCGGAACCAGCGGGCGCGCTGGGCGGAGCTGCCGTGGGTGAAGCTGTCGGGGCTGACGGTGCCGCGCGCCTGACGCTGCAGGCGGTCGTCGCCGATGGCACTGGCGGCGGTCAGCGCCTCCTCGACGTCGCCGGGCTCCAGCATCCGGCGGTCGCGGTTGGCGTGGTTGCCCCAGATGCCGGCGAAGCAGTCGGCCTGCAGCTCCAGCCGCACCGACAGGGCATTGGCCTCGGCCTCACCGCGCGCCCGCTGCTGGGCCGCCTGCACCTTGTCGGAGATGCCCAGCAGGTTCTGCACATGGTGGCCGACCTCATGGGCGATGACATAGGCCTGGGCGAAGTCGCCGGGCGCCTGGAAGCGGTCGCGCAGCTCGCGGTAGAAGCCGAGGTCGATGTAGAGCTTGCGGTCCATCGGGCAGTAAAAGGGGCCCATCGCCGCCTGCGCCCGGCCGCAGCCCGACGACACTGTGCCGGTGAACAGGACCAGCGTCGGGTCCTGGTACTGGCGCCCCATCTGCTGGAACAGGCCCTGCCAGGTGTCTTCGGTGTCGGCCAGCACGACGGAGACGAAGCGCTTCAGCTCGTCGTCGGCCTGGCTGCGTGGGGCGGCATCGCCGATCTGCGTCCGCCCGGCCGTGCCCTGGTCCGCCGGATCGCCGCCGCCCAGCAGCACCGTCGGGTCGACCCCCAGCACCATCGACACCACCAGCAGAACGATGGCTCCGCCGATGCCCAGCCCGCCCTTGCCGATGCGGATGCCGCCACCCCTGCCGCCGAAGCCGCCCCCACCGAAGCCGCCACCGAGGCCGCCACCGGCACCCCCTTGCCCGCGGCGGTCCTCGACATTCTCGCTTTCCCGTCCGCCCTGCCACCGCATCGCCACCCTCCTTCACCCGTCCGTTCCGATCATCAGGCCCGCTGTGCCGGTGGAGACGAAACCACGGGAGAGCTTCCCGCGTTCCATTCGGGTTCGGCGGCCGGATGGAGAAGCGGAGCGGAACGCTTGAAAAGCCAGGACCCGGCCCCCATCTGGGGAAAGGTCGAAAACCGCTTGCGCGGTGCGTTCCCCTGCCTTTGCTCCCCGCCTTCTCCGGTCCGACGGGAGGGAGCCTTTTCCGGGGACGCCGGACTTTTGGAACATGCCCGCATCCGGGCCTGTTTCGTTTTATCGGAGCCTCTCGCGGCGGTGCGCCGCTTTGGTTCCCGTTTCACGACGCCACACACAAGCAAGAGCCGGCCGGCACCGAATCCATCGGTCCGCCCATCCGGCCTGGAGGATTTTCATGACGACCCCGATCCTTTCCGCCCTTTCGCATTCCACCGGCCATTTCACCGCCCAGCCCGCGCTTATGCCGGCCCAGCTGGCCTCGAACCGCCTCTCTGCTGGCCAATTCGCCGCAGTTGAGGGCAAAAAGGCCGATTTCCGCTCCGCTCCGGAGCCGTCCGGCTTGACCCGGAGCGAAGTGCGGCAGATTGTGCTCGACATCCTGGGCTGAGCCTCTCGACCCGGGCTTAGCCCCTTTCTACCCCTCCACGACCACAGGAGATCACCATAGCCAAGCTCTACGACGCGGACCCCGTCCGCGAAGGCCCGCGCCTCAACCGTGAAATCACCGCCCGTATGGTCCGCCTCGTCGGCGCCGACGGCGAGATGGTCGGCGTGGTGCCGCTCCGCCAAGCGCTGGAAGCCGCTGCGGATGCCGACCTCGACCTCGTCGAAGTGGCGCCCCAGGCGGATCCGCCTGTCTGCAAGATCCTCGATTACGGCAAGTTCCGTTTCGAGGAGCAGAAGAAGGCCAACGAGGCGCGGAAGAAGCAGAAGATTATCGAGCTGAAGGAAATCAAGCTTCGGCCGAACATCGACGATCACGACTATGACGTGAAGATGCGCTCCGCCATCCGCTTCATCGAGGAAGGCGACAAGGTCAAGATGACCATGCGCTTCCGCGGTCGCGAGATGGCGCACCAGGATCTCGGTCTGAACGTGCTCGTCCGTGTGCGCGACCAGCTCCAGGACATCGCCAAGGTCGAGCAGATGCCCCGGGTCGAAGGTCGTATGATGGTCATGGTGCTGGCTCCGCGCTGAGCCCTGGCCAAAAGGGAACCCGCGGGGCGGTGCGCCGCCCCGCCCCTTTCCCCTGATGACTGCAAATCCCGCCCCAAATTGCGCCGGACAACTCCCGGCAAATTCCGCGTAATGCGGCGGAATGATACCTGGATAGTCGTATTGGGTTATTGACCCTGTCGGTATCGAGCGCGGATCATTGGGAAGTTTGCTTCCTCCTTTGTTCCGGAAAGTCGTTGTTATGAAGGACGAACGTGTCGCGCCCGCCTGGGAACCCATCTCCGGCGAACGGCAGTTCCGCCTGCTGGTCCAGAGCGTGGTCGACTACGCCATCTTCATGCTCGACCCCACCGGCGTCATCCGCAGCTGGAATGCGGGGGCGGCGCGGATGAAGGGCTATGCCGCCGACGAGATCATCGGCCGGCACTTCTCCAGCTTCTACACGCCAGAGGACCGCGCTGCCGGCATGCCGCAGCGCGCGCTCGCCACCGCCCTGTCGGAGGGAAAGTTCGAGGCGGAGGGCTGGCGCCTGCGCAAGGACGGCACCCGCTTCTGGGCCAGCGTCGTCATCGACCCCATCCGTGACGAGACCGGGGCTCTGCGCGGCTTCGCCAAGGTCACCCGCGACATCACCGAACGCCGCAAGGCCCAGCAGGCGCTGGACGAAGCGCGCGAGGCCCTGGCCCAGGCGCAGAAGATGGAGGCGGTCGGCCAGCTGACCGGCGGCGTCGCCCACGACTTCAACAACCTGCTGCAGGCCATCAGCAGCAGCCTGGAGCTGATCGAGCAGCGGCTGTCGGACGGCCGCACCGACGTCGCCCCCTTCGCCGCCACCGCCCGCGCCGCCGTGGACCGGGCCGCCACCCTGACCCGGCGCCTGCTGGCCTTCGCCCGGCGCCAGCCGCTGAAGCCGGAGCGCGCCGACCTCAACCTGCTGGTGGTCGGGCTGTGGGACCTGCTGGGCCGCTCGGTGGGCGAGGAGATCCGGCTGGAGCGCCGGCTGGCGGAGCCGCTGTGGCCGGTCCATGCCGATGTGAACCAGATCGAAAGCGCCCTGCTGAATCTGGTCATCAACGCCCGTGACGCCATGCCCGACGGCGGATCGGTGACGGTGGAGACCGCCAACGCCAGCCTGCGGCCGGCCGATCTCGCCAACGAACCGGGGGTGGAGCCCGGCGACTATGCCGTGCTGACCGTGCGCGACAGCGGCACCGGCATGCCGCCGGACGTGCTGGCCCGCGTCTTCGAGCCCTTCTTCACCACCAAGCCGATCGGCCAGGGCACCGGGCTGGGGCTGAGCCAGCTCTACGGCTTCGCCCGCCAGTCCGGCGGCTTCGTCCGCATCGACAGCGCGCTCGGCCGCGGCACCGCGGTGCATCTCCACCTGCCGCGCGACCATGCCGCCGCCGCCGAGCAGGCAGACCCCGCCCCTGCCCCCGCCGCCGTCCCCACCCCGCCCACCGGCCGCGCCGGACGGGGCACGGTGCTGGTGGTGGAGGATGAGGGGTTGGTCCGCATGCTGCTGGTGGAGGTGCTGGAGGGCGACGGCTACACCGTGCTGGAGGCCGCCGACGGCACCACGGCGCTTGCCCGGCTGAGCGAGGCCGCGGCCGGGCGGGAAGGCACCAGACCGCCGGTCGACCTGCTACCGCCGGTCGACCTGCTGGTGACCGATGTCGGGCTGCCCGGCCTGAACGGCCGCCAGCTGGCGGAGGCGGCGCAGGCGCATTATCCCGATCTGAAGGTGCTGTTCCTGACCGGCTATGCCTTCCAAGCCCTGGACGACAGGCCCGGCGATGGCGAGGATGGGCTTGGCCGCAACATGCGCATGCTGGCCAAGCCGGTGGCGGTCGATGCCTTCCGCGCCATGGTCCGTTCGATGCTGTCCGACGGATGATGCCGGCCGCCCGGCGGCTGTCCCGCCCCGTCCCGTTTTCGCCCGTCCCGCTTTCAAAGGGGGAACCCGCAACGCCGACAGCGCCCGCGCCGCAACGGGGCTGCACCAACCGCCGGACCTGAGACGATGCCCCTGCTCGCCCGCGCTTCGACGCTGCTGCTCTCCCTGACCGCTCTCGCGGTCCTGCTGGCGCCCCTGCCGGCCTCGGCCAAAAAGGGTTGGACCCCGGTCGCCGCGGAGATCCTGATGGATGCGGACAGCGGCAAGGTCCTGCGGGCGCGCAATGCCGACCGGCTGACCTACCCGGCCTCGCTGACCAAGATGATGACGCTGATGCTGACCTTCGAGGCGCTGGACCGCGGCACGCTGCGGCTGAACCAGAGCCTTGTGGTGTCGCGGCATGCCGCGTCGATGCCGCCGTCGCGGTTGTGGCTGGCGCCGGGCAGCACCATCACGGTGGAGCAGGCGATCCTGGCGCTGGTCACCCGCTCGGCCAACGACGTCGCGGTGGTGCTGGGCGAGGCGCTGGGCGGCAACGAGCCGGCCTTCGCCAAAAAGATGACGGCGCGTGCCCGCCGGCTCGGCATGCGCCACACGGTGTTCCGCAACGCGTCGGGTCTGCCCGACCGGCTGCAGCGGACGACGGCGCGCGACATGGCGACCTTGTCCCGGGCGCTGATCCGCCGCCATGCCAAACATTACGCCTATTTCAAGCGCCGCAGCTTCGACTGGCAGGGCGATACGGTCTATGGCCACAACCGCCTGATGGCGCGCTATCCCGGCATGGACGGCATCAAGACCGGCTACATCGCCGCGTCCGGCTTCAACCTTGCCGCCTCGGCGGTGCGGGACGGCCGCCGCCTGATCGCCGTGGTGATGGGCGGGCACAGCGCCGCCGCCCGCGACACCCAAGTCGCCGACCTGCTGGACGCCGGCTTCAAGCGCCCGACCAGCCCGTCCAGGCCGGCGCCCGTGCAGCCGGATCTGGTGATTACCAAAAACAGCGCCTCGACCGCCGAACGCAGCACGGCGGTGAGCGTTGCCGTCCCTTCGATGAAGCCGGCCACCACAAAGTCCGCCACCACAAAGTCCGTAGCGAAGCCCGACGGCGGCTCCTGGTCCATTCAGGTCGGCGCCTTCGCCAGCCATGCCGCGGCGGTGCGCAGCGCCCGCGACACGGCCAAGCGCTTGGGCCCCCTCGCGGCCGGCGCCAGTCCCGCGATCGTCCGCTCCGGCGGTCTCTACAAGGCCCGCCTGACCGGATTCCCCGCCGCCACCGCCGACGCGGCCTGCAGCGCCCTGAAGACGGCCGGACGCGGCTGCTTCCCGCTGCAGGGCCAGTAACGCGGGCTTTCTAAAGCGCCTCCATGATGTGCCCGATCAGGGCCGCCGGCGGGATCGGCTTGGACAGGATGCGGATGCCGGGCTCGCGCCCCAGATCCTGCAGCACCGCCTTCTCGGCATAGCCGGTGACGATCAGGACCGGCAGGCCGGGGCGGTGGCGGCGGACGAGGCGGGTCAGGTCGGCGCCGGTCATGCCGGGCATGGCGAAGTCGGTGACCAGGACGCCGATCCCCTCGTCCGCCTCCAGCAGCGCCAAAGCCTCCTCGCCGCTGGAGGCCTCCGACACCAGGATGCCGGCCTCGTCCAGCACCGCGGCGTTCGCCATGCGGACCAGGGCGTCGTCCTCGACCAGCAGCACGCGCACGGCGTCGGACAGGGCGGCGGACGGCACGGGCGACGGCCGGTTTCCGGCGGCGGCCCCGTCGGGCGCGTCCGACCCGCCGTCCGCCGGAACCGGGGCGTGGGGCAGGTACAGCGTCACCGCGGTGCCGAGGCCGGGATGGCTTTCCAGGCGCATGCCGCCGCCGGACTGCGCGGTCAGTCCATGCACCATGCTCAGCCCCAGACCGCTGCCCTGCCCGACCGGCTTGGTGGTGAAGAAGGGGTCGCAGGCCCGCGCCAGCACGTCCGGCGGCATGCCGGTGCCGCTGTCGCGCACGGTCACGGCGACATAGCCGCCTGGCGCCAGAGAGGGTGCCACGGCGGGAGAGAGCCCGTCGCCCGTCCCCGTCTCCGCGTTCTTACCCACCCCCACCGACAGGCTGGTCACGGCGATGGTCAGGGTGCCGCCGTCCGGCATGGCGTCGCGGGCGTTGATGGCGAGGTTCAGCAGAGCGATGTCGAACTGGTGGGGATCGACCAGCGCCGGCGGCACGCCGGCGTCGCGGTCGATGCGGATGCGGATGGCGCCGCCCAGCGTGCGTTCCAGCAGCGTCGCCATCCCCGCCACCTGGGCGCCGAGGTCGACCGGCGCCGGGGCCAGCCGCTGGCGGCGGGCGAAGGCCAGCAGGTGCTGGGTCAGGGTGGCGCCGCGGTCGACCGCCTGGCTTGCCACCTCCACCGCCCGGCGGCTCTCCGCCCCGCGCAGCTCGCCGCCGGCCTCCAGCATGTGCAGGCTGGAGCGCACCGCCTGCAGCAGGTTGTTGAAGTCGTGGGCGACGCCGCCGGTCAGCTGGCCCAGCGCTTCCATCTTCTGCAGCTGGCGGACATGCTCCTCCGCCTCGTCGCGGGCCTCGACCGCCTGCCGGCGCTCGCTGAGCGCGCGGTTGGCGGTCTCGTAGGCCAGGAACTGGCGCGCCATCGCCCACAGCATCAGGGCGAGCGCCACCGCGCTGACCAGCCCGGCGCCGGCAATGACGACCGCCTGACTCTTCCAGCGGGCCAGGATCTCCGTCCGCGTCCGGCTGACCCCGACGACCAGCGGGTAGTTGCGCAGGACCTGGAAGGACAGGATGCGGTCCTTGCCGTCGATCGAGCGCGGCGTTGCGTAGGTGCCGGTGTCGAAACGGGCGATCTGTTCGGCGACGCCGGGGCTGGTGGCGATGGTTCCGACTTTTTCGGGCACCGGCGGGAAACGTGCCAGCAGCATGCCGTCGCGCCACCACAGGCTGAAGCCGCTGCCCGGTTCGACATGCAGGCTGCGGTAGAACTCCTCGAAATAGGACAGGCGGATGGCCCCGACCACCAGACCGGCCAGCCCGCCGTCGGGGGTGTTCACGCGCCGCGCGATGTAGAGCGTCCACTCCCCGGTGACGATGCTCTTCGTCGGGCGGCTGACATAGGCCTGTCCGGGATCGGCATCCTTGAGCGCCAGGACATAGTCGCGCTGGGACAGGTCGAGTGTCGGAGCCGGGAACTGGCGGGTGAAATTCACCAGATTGCCGTCGGCGGCGACCAGGCTCAGGGCCTCCATCTGCGGCAGGCTGGACGCCTTGGCCTTCAGGATCTCATGAACCTGCCGCTCGAAGCGCAGCCGCTTGAAGGCCTCGAGGCTGCGCCGGTTCTCAAGGGGAATCTGCTCGGCGATTCCGCCGACGGTCAGGTCGATCCCTTCGATGGCGCGGGCGGTCTGCTCGGCCAGCGAGGCGTTGAGCGTGCGCAGGCCCAGCGTGGCTTCGGCCAGCGTCTCGTCATGCAGCCGGTTCAGAACGATCGCGGTGCCGCCGCACAGCACCGCCAGCACGGCGACGCCGAGCGCCCCGATGCGCTGGAGCGGACGGTTGGTTCTCAGAAGCCGCAGCATGCCGCCCGTTTCCGATCCGCCCTCACCGCCGCGCCCGCATCCATCTCGAACCCTGTTCCCGACCCTGTTCGCGCTGCCGTCGCCATGTCGATCCGCTTCCCCCCGTGATGGGCCAAGTGACGGCCAATGTGGCGTTCGCCGTCCGGAAGCATGGATGGTTTCGACACTGCATAAGCGTGACTATAGACGCCGCCGTCCGCCGGGCAATCGGCTGCAGGTCATAGAGCGCGCTTGTCCGCTGCGGCGCTTCGATCCGAAGGGAGGCTTCCACCGCGACCCGCGGCGTACCGAGTTCCATGTCGGCGCAAATGACAGGGTCCAACATCCATTCCGGCAACACGGTGATGATGCCAAGCGCCACCCGACGAAAACGAGATGGCCGATGGCGTCTCGCTCCACATCACCCGAACGCGATGGCCATGCAGCGGATGCCAGCGGTAATGGACGTCAACATCCTGCCCGGCATGGGCACAATGGACGGGCGATGGCCTTGGGCAGACGTGCCTGGTTGTTCTGCGGCTCGGACCGCGGCGGGCAGCGCGCTGCCGCGATGTACAGCCTGATCATCAATCGCCCGCACGCACGATGTGGGAGCCGACTTGACGGGCTGCCGGGGTTATTGGGCTTGAATGCTCTCCCAGCACCGGTGCCATTCCCATTCCCATCACCAGGTAAAAGGGAATCGATTGGAAGGGCGTTTCAAAGTAGTTGCTGAAGAATGAGATGGATATGCCGGCCAACCAGTACAGCATTCCGAAAGGTTGATCCGAACATCTGTAGGATACCCATTGCAGGTATAGAATGGATAGCTGGAACAGAGCGAAGATCACGACGCCGATCCAGCCGGTGTAGCCCAGAGCATAATAGAAAACGTTGTGAGGGGTTCGGACATTTTCATGTTCCTGGCCGGCACGCACACTGGGTGGGGCGAGGCTGAACAGGTCGAACCCATATCCGTGGCCGAACAACTCCAACTCCGGGCTTGAGTTGGCGGAAGCCCAGATGGTTTCCCACCAGGCTTGGCGCCATTTCAATGTTCCGCCATCGTCGGCCGCGTAGGGGCTGAACTCGGCGGCCAATTTTTCATCGAAGGGAGCGACGGCGCGGCTGACAATGCTGGAAAAGGAGACCTCGCCGCGCCCAGCGATCTGAATTTCCGACAGTTCGACGAGGCCGAGCAGCGCCAGCCCCGCCGCAGCCAGCGCGATGATGCGGCCGATGCGGCCGGTCAGCAGCGCCCAAAGCAGGATCGCCAGCCCCAACCCCAGCCACTCCGCTCTGACGGAGTTGCCGAGCAGGACGACAATGTTGAGCAGCAGCAGATGCCAGACCTGCCCAAGCCTCTTTTCAAAACAGATCAGGCCCAGCACCGCGGCGGCCGAGGCATTGGCCTGACTGAAAACACGAACATTCTCCGTTCCCGGCAGGAAGAGCTCGATGTCCTTCAGCGCCACCAGGTAGAGCAACCCATACACGCCGTTGAACCATGCAATGGCGCGCAGGGTGCGTGACAGCAAGGACGGGTCGTCACGTCCGGCCCACAGGCCAAAATAGAGATAGAAGCTGTAGTAGTTGAAGACAAAGTACTTGATGATGTCGAAGCCGGAACCGGCGAATATACCGCGCACAGCTTGCAGAATGCCGCACAGCAAGAACAGGTACTGTGCCGTCGCCAGGATGCTTAACGGTGAAGGCCGCAGGAGCGAGGTGACCCACAGCCCGATCGCCGCTTGTGGCTTGGCGAGGATGAAGGCACCCAGCGCCAGTTCTCCGATGAACAGCTTTGCCTGCGGGATTCCGAAATAGGCAAAGGTTCGCCCCAGACAGAAATAGCCGACGGTCAGGAAAGCAACGAAGCGCCCCCACATCGCCTACGTCCACCCGGAACCAGGCATGTCGCGGGCCGACGCCGTGAAGGAGAGGAAACGGCTGCCGGTATCATGCCCCCACTCCCAGTTGGCGAGGATGCCGACGCGGCGGATGGTCAGGCCGGGAAAGCCCGGATAGATGTCCGACAGCCTGCGATACAGCACGGCCCGGCCATCGACGTGGACACGGTAGCGGTCGCCATCGCTGACCACCCGCAGAGTGACGGGAATCCCCGGTTGGATGCTGTCGCCGACATTGGTCCAAGCGGCGTCGTAGATGTCTTCAAAGCCATTGAGATGGAAGAAGGACGACACCGCCCCACAATGCTTGAAGCCGCCGCTGTGGCTGTTGTCGATCCAGCTGTTGACCATCAGATAATTGTCAGGATCCTGCCAGAAGATCAGCCCGGCACGGCCCCGGCAATCCTCCTCCCTGACCGCCGGCGGCGGCAGCAGAATGGCGCTCAGGTCAGCGAATTCCGGAGAGGCCCAGTCGATGCCGTAGGCCAGACGCCGGCGCACCGGCTTGGCCGGGCTGGCGATGACTTGAACGCCGTGCCCGTCGAGTGCCATGCGGTCCACGCCCATCAGCTTGCGCCAGACCAGTTTTCCGGCGGTGCGGCCGCCCAACCCGCGGGAGATGTAGCCGTCCAGGTCGTTGTGCGGTGGGCCTGAGAAATCCTCCTCCACCAGCGTGCAGGTGCCGTCCTCGACCCAAGGAGCGGCCATGCACAGCACGGGCGGGATGGGCACGGCACGGGGGTGGGCTTCAAACTGGCGAATCAGCGACTGGCCGGGTCCGTCCGCCGCCAGCCCGACGCGGCGGCCGTCAATCGGCCAAGCGCTCTCAAGCCTGTCTTCACTGGAAAAGGTGCACAGCTCCTCACCGTCCAGCATGATCTGGATGCGCGTGCCCTCATCCGTCACCTGAAGATGGGATACGCATCCTGGCCTCAGCCCACGGTCTTGGACCGGGTGCAGCAGCCGGACCGTGCCGGCACGCCGCTCCTCCACTGTGCAGTGGCCCTCTTCCAGACGAAGCTGCCAGCAATGATCAGCGTCGACCGCCCGCCAGACGAGGGTCACGGCGCCCGGCTGGTCAGCCGCTTCGATCACCGCGTGGATCAGGCCCGAGGCAACGAAGGGGGCCAGCAAGACCAGGCCGGCGCCGGACGGGACACAGCCTTGTGGGGTGCGGCGGAAGGCTCCGGAGCTGCCGGTCCACAGTCCGCCTTTTTCTGCCAAGGATCCGGCGAGATCGCCCTGTCCTGTCAGGAGGTCGGCAGCCTGGGCGGTGCCGTACCAAAGAGCGAGGTCCGGCAGATCAGCCACCCGCAGGCCGTGGACCTGCGTGTCGCCGCTGAAGCCGATTTCACCCACCGCGCTCTGGTGCACTCCGGCCCACAGCTCCTGGGTCTGTCCGGTCGGGTCGATGGCGACCGGCCGCATCGTCGGGAAGGAGAGCTCCCCGGCAACCGTCTGAGTGGAGGGGAGGTAATAGGCGGCACCCTGCGTCCGCAGCAGGACAATATAGTGCATCGGCATGTTGGGAAAGCGGGTGTCGACCGGCATCAACCGACTGCCGCTGTGGCAAAGCAGATGGGCATTGTCGGGACCGGCCCCCCGCACCACCCAGGCTTCGCCCTCCTCCACCGGATTGCTGGGGATATCGGCCCCGAACCAGCCAACGGCTAGATTGCCGCCAAGCTGCTCGGCCGTGACCCTCGTCTTCAGCGCGCGATGCCAGCGCAGCAGCCGGCGCGGCAAGGGCTCGCAGCGCCAGCGCCGCGGCAGCAGCGTGAGGCGCTTGAGCAGCGGCGTTTCCCCGCTGCCGAGCAGCCATCGGCCGACGCGACGGTAGAAACTGCCCAATTTGTAGGGGGCGGCGCCGTTGTCGGCATTGAGGACATAAGCCGCCATCGCCAAGCCTGCCCGGCGCTGGAACGGTCCATAGGCGAGGGACGCCCGCCCCCATCCGGGCTCCGCCAGCGGCCTGATGCGCAGCACGCCGTTGTGCACCGACAGAACGCCTTCGGGGTCGGCGCCCCGGCGCCGATGACCGTCCGGAGTGAGCGAGCCGATGACCGCTCCAGGGCCCAGGTCATGGACGAAATCGTCCTGGAGCACCACGGGCTTCTCAGAACCTGTCGTGTGATCGGTGCAGTCCTCCGGATGGGTGAACTGGTCGGGCACGATGCCTCCCACGTGCGAGAAACAGGGCGAAGCAGCCGGCGCTCTCAGACCGCCTGAAACAGGTCGTAGACATGCCGGATATGGTCGGTGAAGCCCTTGCGCGCCGGCAAAGGCGGCACCTCCTGGTGACGGAACAGGGCCTGCATGCGCGACAATTCCCGAGGATCGGCGATCAGGCCGCGGTTCCAGCCGACCAGCAAAATGCCGCCCGGTCGCATCACACGGTGCAGAGACTCCAGCGCCCCATTCATCGGCTCGGTCTCGTTGAGGCCGAAACCAAAGACCCCGTTCAACAGGACAAGGTCGAAATGACCGGCAGGATGGTGACGATGAATGTTGCGGACATCGGCGGTGACGTGGCGACCACGCGCTCCCCAGCAGCGGGCCGCCGGGTCGATGTCGGTGGTGTGGTATTCGCTTCCGGCGGCCGTGAACCATGCCCCGTAATGGCTGGTGTAGCGGCGGCAGCCGACGAACAGGACGCGCTGCGGCCGTGTGGCCGCAAGCACCGGAAGAATTTCCGTCTCAAGATAAATGCGGTCGGGCTGGGCGGGAACCGCCTTTTCCGCAAGATAGGTGCCGAACCGTCCAAGCCCGACCTGTTCTGCCGCCTTTCGCAGCAAAGGCATGCGCGCGGCCAAACCGCGGGACATGTCGTAAATCGGCTTCCAACGGGTGAAATTCTCTTCCATTCCGCCGATCCGCTGTTGGACGATGGGTGTCGGATTTTTTGCCCGGATTTTTGTTCGTGGCGTTCTGCTGCTGTTGTCTTCAGAAGAAGACATTGCACCCGGCCCGCCGCAACCGCTCTTCCGTGCGTACAGGAGGCAGGGCGGCTGCCCCGAAGGAAGACCCATATATACCTCCCCCGTGTGGAGCGGATCATGGGCGGCGTGGTCGGGGAAAAGCCGGTCAGAGTTGCAAGCGGAGCCCGACCGTCACCGTCGTCTGGTCGAACCCGGCTCTGGCGGCTGTGGAGGTCCGGTGCAGCGTTCCGATTTCCGAATAGGCCGCCATGGTCCTGTTGATGAGATACCGCACCCCCACCCCGGCCCCCCAGGTCTTGTCGGTGCGCGGTGTGCCGGCGAACTCATCCTCCCGGTAGGAGAGCCGGGCCCCGACCAGGACGTTGCGGTACAGCTCGTAGTCGGCGGCCATCTGTACGGTGGTGTTCAGGCGGGTGGAGGCGAGGGTTTGCTGCGTCGCTTGGGTCGACCGGCGAGCCGAGGCTGTCACCGTCAGCCTTTCCGTCGGGAACCACTGGGCGGTGCCGTTGACCGCCACGCCGGTCAGGGCAGAATAAGCTGGGTCGTCAAAGGTGGCATAAAGGGCGCCGATCGAAAAATTGATGATGAGCAGCGACGCGACCTCGAAATCGACCCCGACCAGCAGGTTGTATTCCTTGTTGTCGCGGCTGACGCCGTTGGCGCCCGCCTCCGCGTAGTGGCGGTCGCGGTAGACCGGCCGCACAAACAGGGCGATGCGCGGCGATAGCTGATAGCCGATCTGGGCCGCTGCCGACAGTTCCGTCCGATCGAGCAGGCGATCGGCCTCATTCTGGAAGTCATAGCGCTCGTACTCGATCTCCGTCCGCGTCAGCAGGCGGTTGAAGGCTTTGTTGTAGGTGAGCTGAAGAAACTGTCGGTCGAACAGCGACGGGCGCGAGTTGTCCGGTGCTTCCGGGTCGGTGCGGGCCTGCGCTCCCCGGCCATAGGAGGCAAAACCACTGGCCGTTCCCAGAGATGCGAGATCCAGGCTGCCGGTGAGCGAGCCGCCATACTCATCGGTGTCGGCGACGTCATTCTCCCAATATCGGGTAAACCGGCCGTAGAGTTCGGTGCTGAGACTGTGCCGCGACCAATTGCTCGACAGGCGAACTTGCGGCAGGAGCACCGTGACGAAATCGCTGCGCGTGTCCGTTTCGGTCGCAAAGACATTGTCGGTGTAGGATTGGCTCAGCGTCAGGCTGGGATACAGACGCAACCCGCCGAGTGGCACGCCGGTGGGGTCATAATCGGGGCGTTGCCGATCCATCACGCCAGCGGTCCGCCCGACGCTTTGCGCATGGCCGGGGGACGCGACGGCCAGGACGAGGCCGATGCTCAACAGGGCAAGGCGCAAGGGGAGAAGGCGGCGGGACGCAGGGCGATCAGATGATGCGCTCGAACACATAGATGACGTCCCCCGGTTCGATTCTGGCGCTTCGACCGGCCCGTCGCTCGACCTTCTCATTGTCGAGCTTTCGGGTGACAGAGACATAGTCGCCCTGGGCCCGGTAGGTGAAACCTCCGGCGATTGCGACGGCGGTCAGGACCGACATGTCGGGAACATAGGGGTAGGCCCCAGGGCGGGTGACCTCGCCCAGGATGAAGAAGGGGCGGGCGGTGACGACCTCGACCGACACCTCGGGCGAGCGGAACTGCCCCTGCTTGAGCGCCGTGCGCAGGTCCTGTTCAAGCTGCGCCGTGCTTTTGCCACGGGCCTCCAGGCGGGGCACGGTGGGAATGGAGATGGAGCCGGTGCCGTCCACCTTGAACTGGCCGGAAAGCTGCGGATCGTCCAACACGATCACCCGAAGCTCGTCACCGGTGTCCAGCTGGTAAGGGTGCACTTGGCTTTCTTGAAGGTCCGGCAGCGAACTGCCGGGGTTGATCGCGCAGGCGCCCAGCACCGGCAGCAGCAACATCATCACCTTGAACGGCCTTTTCATTGTGAGCTCCCCCAAACTGGGCGCAGGGTCCGCATGGCGTTGCGACCGCGGCTTACTGCGCCAGGCCTTGCGATTCGAAGCCGAATGTTTTGACGACGTCCGCGAGCGTGCCGGCCGTCTTGCCATTCCATGAGACGAGGGGGCCGGCCTGCTGCTCCGCCTGCGGAACGAGGTAGCGGTTGCGATTGATGACAATGCCGTGCTGCGTCGGGTCAAACCCATCCCAAAGGCCGGGGCCTGTGGCGACCGCCGCCGTCGTCCAGCCACCGCACAGATTGCCGCGGACCTGCAGGTCGCCCAGCAGGGGCGCCGGGGGCTCCCCGCGCGGCAGGTTGCGGAAGGCGATACAGGCGGGGTTGCCGAGCAGGACATTGCCCTCGATCAGGACGCCACTGCTCTCCAGCACCTCGATCCCGGCGCTGCTGTTGGCCATCACGATGTTGTCCTTGACCTGGCCATGAGCATCTTGATTGTACTCGATCCAGATGCCGGGCCCCTCCCACCCCTCAGCATTGCCGGCATTGCGCCGGATCAGGCTGTTGCGGATGACGAAGTTGCGGTTGGCGGTGTCGAGCCACAGCCCGGGACCGATGTTGTCCTCGCTGACCAGCCGCTCCACCACCAGCCCATCGGTGCCGAGGAATTTCGTCACTGCGGAATTGGCGGCCGACGCGATCAGGCGCTTCCGGTTGATCCGCCGGATGGTGACGTCCGTGACCCGCAGATTGCGTCCCCCTGCCGCGACGATGGCGTGGGCCGTCGGCGAGTCGATGTCTTGGAACAGACTGGCACGGACCGTCACGTCGTTGCCGCGGATGTTGACGCCGAACCCCACCCGATCGAACAGGCAGGAGTCGATGTGCCAGCCGTTGGATGCCCGCACCGCCGGCCGTTCACCGATTTCCCGGAATACAAGGCCTTTCAGCGTGACCCAGCTGTTGCCGCTGCGCGTGTCCGGGTCATGGTCGCCGGCCCACTGCTGTGGCTGGAATCCGCTGTCCGCGCCGCTGATGACGACGGTCCCTGGCTGTTCGGCCTCAAACAGGATCGGGGCGTCCGGCCGTCCGTCATGCACGATTTCCACCGATTCAGTGTAGATGCCCGGCCGGATCAGCACCCGGTCCCCGGCCCGGGCCCGGCGGGCGGCCTCTCCAAGGCTGCGCAAGGGGGCGGCGGCGCTGCCGCGGTTGCGGTCGTTGCCATCCGGCGCCACGACATGGGTTGCGGATGCCGCGGCTGTCGACTGACACAGTGCCGGCATGCTCAGCAACACAAGCGCCAGCAGCAAAACCGGCATCCGATGGGGGGGCATTGCGGGGATCACCGTCGGTTCCTTGGCTGCGGTTTTCCGTGCACGCGGGGAGAGTGTCAGGGCAAAGGGGGGCAAGCCGCCCCGTCCCACTGGGCGAAGCCGTGGATCACCGACCAGGCAATGCCCTGATAGGAGCGCTCCAGCCGCTCCACCCGATAGCCATGCTGCGCCAGCCTTGCGGCCAGTGCTGCATATTTTGCCTCTGCCGCTGCCGGCCGTTCGTCGTCGACCTCGAAGACGATCATCGGGTGGTGGCTGTCGAGGGTCCGGCGCATGCCGTCGAGCACGGCCAGTTCCGTTCCTTCCACATCGATCTTGACCATGGCCGGCACCGCGATGCGGCCGCTGTCGATCAGCCCGTCGATGGACAGAACCGGCACCTCCGTCTTGTCGGTCACGTCGGGCGGCAGGTCGTCGGACGACAAGGTGGCGCCGCCGGAATGGGCGGTCAGGTGGAGCGTTCCGGTGCCGTTGCAGGCGCCGGCCGCCACCGGCAGCACGGTGACATTGCCCAGCCCGTTGACCCGCGCATTCTCCTGGATGCAGGAGACATTTGCCAAAACCGGCTCCACGGCCACAACCCGGCCACGGATCCCCACCAGCCGGGCGGCGATGATCGAGAAGAATCCGATGTTGGCGCCGATGTCGAGAAACACGTCGCCTGATTTGAGACAGTCGGCAAGACACTGCTGCACCGGGGGTTCGCAGGTGCCGTTCAGATGGTCGCGTGTTGCATTCAACAGCTGAATCCGCAGCCCCTGCCCAACGCCAGAGCGGACCTGAACAGTAATGGACACACCGCCACGATTGGCTGCTTTGATAACAAAGCGCGCTATCTTCTTAGCAATCGCCATGTCATTGCCCTTGAATGCCGTTGCTTTGACCAAGCAGGAATCAATTATCGATTGGTTGTACCCTGCTGTCATCCAGCAAAGAGTGGTCTTGGCCACCTGATCTCTGACTTTCCCTTTCGTGAAGGCCGCCAACACGAAGGAATAGGCAGGCTTATGCGATTGCCCATAAGAATCTTGGCGGTTTCCGCGTCTATCCTGGCCGCGCCTCAAGCGCTTTCCCAGCACGCAGAGCGGGTTCCATGCGATTGATCGTTCGCGCGCGCTCCGTCTCGCGCCATCCGTTGAGTTGGGCGCTTGTCGACCAGGCCGTCGCCAGCGGCGCGAATTTCCTGACCATTGTGATCCTCGCCCGTCAGCTGGGTGTGGAAGGCTTTGGACTCTTTATGCTGGCCTGGCTGGTGCTGTTGTTCTTCCGAAGCCTGCAAGGCGGCCTGATCATCGCCCCGATGATGAGCATCGGCCCGAAGCAGGAGCCGCAGCGCCGCGATGCGTATTACGGGGTGGTGCTGGCCTGCCAACTGGTGCTGGTGGTGGGAGGCAGCGCCTTCATTCTCTGCGGCGCCTGGGTGATCGCGCTGATGGCGCCGGGCGCGATCCCGACGCAGATCGCGGTGCCGCTCGCCGCCGCTTGTGCCGGCGACCAGTTGCAGGAATTTGCCCGCCGCCTGTTTTTCTCGCAGGATCGCCCACGCCTTGCCGTCCTGGTGGACGTGACGACCTACGGCAGCCGCACCCTGCTGTTGCTTCTGTTCGGCGGCGGCACAGAACTGGCGCTGTGGTTCGTCTTCCTCTCCGCCCTGCCGGGGATGGGAGTGACGCTCTACGGCCTTGCCGGCCTGCGCCTCACCGCCGCCGCCATGCGGGAGTTCCTGCCGCGGCAGTGGCGCTTTGCCCGCTGGACGGTCGGCGCGGCCCTGTTGGAATGGGGGTCCGGGCATCTGATCGTGATGGTGGCCGGCGGTGTCTTGGGCACGGCAGCGGTCGGCGCCATCCGGGCGACCACCAACATCTTCGCCCCGGTGCAGGTGTTGATCCAGGCGTTGAACAACGTCGTGCCTGTGCGGGCCGCGGCGTTGCTGGCCGAGGGCGGCGAGCGGCCACTGGTCCGCTACCTGACCCGGGTCACCGCGCTGTCTGGAGCGGTCTGCCTCGCCATCCTGGCGGTGGGGACTGGCTTTCCCGCGCATATCCTGCTGCTGCTCTATGGTCCCGGCTATGAGCAATACGCCCATCTCGTCTACTGGTGGGTCGCCATCTATGCCGCCGGCTTCTTGCAATTCCCGCTGAGCGCGGCGCTGTCGGCCATCGAGCTGACCCGTCCCTTCTTCCTCAGCATCCTGTGCGAGGCGGCCTTCGGCATCGTCAGCGCCTGGGTGCTGCCGCACTGGTTCGGCCTTGACGGGACGATGTTCGGCATCCTCGTCACCCGGGCTGCCCCGGTGCTGGTCCTCGGCCTGTGCCTGACCGGCTGGTGGCGCCACAGTATGGTCTCCCCCCGCCCTGCCGACATCCGGGGAGGAGCCTGAAAGCAATGGACCCACTTCTTGCCAAAGCCGTGGATGGGGTCACCAATCTAGGGGATTTGGCCATCCTGCTGCCGCTCTCCGTCGGCGTCTTCTTGTGGCTGCTGGCCTTTTGCTCCCGGCAGGCGGCGGGGGCCTGGGCAGTGGCCATGCTGGCGGCGGTGGTGCCGATCGCGATTTTGAAATTCGCGCTGCAGACCTGTGACTCACTTGATCGGCTGCGTCTGGTGACACCCAGTGGCCATGCCGCCTTCGGCACCGCCGTCTATGGAGCGATCGCGATGCTGGTCGCCCGGCAAAAGCCCGGCTGGACCGGACTGGCCGTGACGGTGGCGGCCCTCGTCATTGTCAGCATCTGCGTGACGCGCTTGTTGATTGGTGTTCATTCGCAAGCAGAGGTGCTGGTCGGGTTGGCCATCGGTGCGGGAGCCCTGCTGGTCTTCCGACACCATCTCCGCCGCTCCCCCCCATTCACCATCGATTTTTGGCGCATTGCCCTGGTCTTGGGGCCGGCTTGTGCCGTCATTCTCGCCTGGATGCTCTACCACGACTGGGGCTTCTCGCCGAACGGGGCGATCCGCGAGGCTGCGCTCGGGCTGGGCGCAGCGACCTTCCAATGCGCGCCGCAGGTGCCGGAATGAGCGGAGCACTCTCGTCCAGGACTGTGGCGCGCAGGCTCTATCGCTCGGCCATTTTCAAAACCGGCCACGCCGCCGGCATTTCGCTGTACCGCCGGCTGTTGCTGGCGCGCGGGCTGGACGACACGGCGCGTTTCGAGCGCAGGTCCACCTTGGTGCTGGCTCCCCATCCCGACGACGAGACGCTGGGCTGCGGGGCGACGATCTTGCGCAAGCGGGCTGTGGGCACGCCGGTCCATGTGGCGGTCCTCACCGACGGCGGTGCGTCCCACCGCTCGGCCGTGCTCGGCCGCGACGATCTGATCGCGCTGCGCCGTAAGGAGGCGCTGGAGGCCACCCGCCTCCTCGGGGTGCCGGCAAGAGCGGTCAGCTTTCTTGGCTATCGCGACGGTTGCCTTGCCGAAGCCGGCAGGCAGTTGGATGAGGAGCTGTGCCGCCTGATCACCGCTGTGGCCCCGCAGGAGCTTCTGGTTCCTTCGGCCATTGATGGGCACCCCGATCACCGGGCACTGAACCGGGCGGCACACCGTGCCGCAGCCACAGCGGCCGCCGCGACCGGGCAGCCGCTGGAGATCTTCGAATATCCGGTGTGGTTTTGGGATGCCCGCTCCTGGATCGACCTGGAGGCATCGGCCGCGATGAAGTTGTGGCAGATGCTGCAGCGGCCGGTGTTGTCGCTGCGGCGACTGACCCCTTTGCTGGTCGAGACCAGCCCGTTTCTGGACCGCAAGAAGATGGCGATTTGCGCCTATCGCAGCCAGACGACCAATCTGACCGGCGAGGCCGACTGGCCCGTGCTCGATCCCCACTTTCTCACGCAGTTCCTGCAGGAGCACGAAATCTTCTTTGCATCGGGGGCTGCCACATGGACCTGACGCACGTGACGGCGGTGGAGCACCCGTCTGCGGCGCCGGCAGACGGGCGGCCGACGATCCTCCATATGCTGCCGGACTTGGCGCTGGGCGGCGGACAGGCGCTGTTGCTGCGCAACCTCGCACGAATGCGCAACGGGCCTTTCCGCCATGTGGTGGCAGCGCTGGGCGGCGGAGCCATGGAGGCAGACTATCGCGCGGCCGGCCTGCCGGTCTTCGTGCTGCCGTTCGACAGCTGGGCCGGCTTGCCGGCCGTCGTGCATCGGCTGGCGAGCCTTGCGCGGGCCGAACGGGTGCATCTGATCCACACCAACAACACGATGCGTGACCGGATTCCCGGACAGTTCGCTGGGCTGATCCGCCATATCCCTGTGGTGAACAGCTTCCACGCACTTGCGCCGAGCCCCCTGCCCTTTCCCGACCGTCCACATGCGCTGGCGCGCATCGTGCGCCAGCGCATGACGAGGCTTGGCAACCGGGCTCTGCTCAACCTCAACCTTGCCCGGCTGGTGGCGGTCTCGGAGGCGGTGCGGGCCAGCCAGTCGGCGTGGCTCTCGCTGCCTGCCGACCGCATCCGCGTCATCCACAACGGGCTGCCGCTTGGCGACCCAATGGATGCCCACCGCAACGAGGTCCGCGCCGGCCTTGGCATCGCCGGGCGTTACCCGGTGATTGTGAATGTCGGCCGTCTGGTGGAAGGCAAGGGCCAGCGGTTGCTGATTCCGATGATGGAGACGCTGACGCGGCGCTGGCCGCAAGCCTGTCTGCTTGTGGCTGGCGAAGGAGAGGATCGCCCACTGCTCGAGCGCATGATCACGCAGGCGCGGCTGGAGCGCCATGTGCAGCTGCTGGGACAGCGCTTCGACGTGCCGATGCTGCTGGCTGCCAGCGACATCTTCATCAGCGCGTCCCATTATGAAGGATTCGGTCTGGCGGTGCTGGAGGCGATGGCGGCGGGCCTGCCGGTGGTGGCGCTGTTTACGCCGGCGCTGTTGGAGTTTATGGCCGACGGACGCTCAGGCCTGATCGTCCACCGCCCCGATCCTTGCGCGCTCGCCCGGGCGGTTGATTGCATTGCGGCGGACCACGACCGCGCCGCCGCCATGGGGGCGGAGGGGCGCCGGCTCGCGCAGGCCTTCAGTCTCGACGCGACCGTGGAGAAAATGCTGGCACTTTATGCTGAGCTGCTTGGCAGTCCCTCCGCCAAGAACGAAGGGACGCTGAGCGCCGAATAGCGCAGAGCGTGCTGGGTTGCGGACGACGTCCCAGCAGCCTCCCTGGCCGAGCATGGTTAGGACACTGCCGGGCGCGTGTGCATCCATTCCTGCAAGGCGCCGTACCACAGCAGGTCGATGTCGGCGAGGTCGAACGTTGCGGCGATCCTCTGCGCCGCGCGCGACATCGATCGCCGCTCCTCCGGTGTCAACGCCATGAATCTGCGGATGCCGGCCGCGACACTGGCCAGGCTCTGCTCCACGACAAAACCATCGACTCCGTCCGCCAGATACTCCTCGATGCCATGCAGCAGAGGGGCGATCACCGGCAAACCGGCGGCCGCTGCCTCCAGGCTGACCAGGGAGAAGGATTCGTAGTAGGACGGGAAAACGAAGGCATCCGACGCCCAGAAATAGGGGCGGACATCGCTGCAACTGCCCATGAACAGGACGCGTCCCATCGTGGGGTCGGACGCCAACAGGCGGTAGGGCCGCAGTCCCTGTTCGGTCCCACCGACCACGAGAACCACAACCCGTGGATCGGCGAGATGTCGGTGCGCCTCCAGAAGAATGGGCAGTCCTTTGCGGTCGAAGTGACCGTGGGCAACGAACAGCAGCACGGTGTCCCGATCGCTCAGCCCCAGATCGGCGCGGAATGCCGAGCGGTCGAAGCGATCCGGCCGGTGGAGATGGCGCACGTCGATGCGGTTGTGGATCACTGTGGTCTTGCCGGAGGTGTCGGGGAACACGGCGTTCAGTTCCCTCGCCAGCCCTTGTGAGACGGCGATCACCGAACGGGCGCGACGGAACACCAAGGGCTCCACCCTCGCCTGCACCGCATGGTTGGCCCAGTGGAGACACCCCATCAGGCTGTCGCGCCGTATGGGGCAAGGGGCCATGCCGAGGAACGCGCGATTGCAGAAATGGATGTAGTAGAGGTCGGCGAACAGGACGACGGTATCTGCACTCAAAACAAAGTCGAACGGCCGCCGGCGCCGCAGCCGCTCGGCGACATAACGCAGCGTTGCAGCGGCGTGGAAGGCGCCATATTGGAGCACCAGAGGGCGCCGCGGTGTCCGCACGGGCACATGGCGGATGCGGTCGGGCCGCGGGTTGTCGAACGAGATGGCGAAGACGGTGAAGTCGCACACGTCAGCCAGCGCTGACAGCATGGCCAAGGTGCGGCTGCCGACCGGGTTGGTCGCGACGACATGGTGGTCGAAAACGGCAATGGCCGGCCGGCCGCCGGTCGTGCTGTCGACCTTTTTCAGCCGGGCGTGATGCGATCCAGTCGCCGCGCCACCGATGGCGCTTTCGCTCTTGTAAGTCATGGCCACCCCGCATCGGCCGTACCGACCGAAGTGTCTGTGGTTGTGCCGACCGGGGTGCCAGCGGCCCCGTCGGCCGATTTGTGGGCCGTCCGGCGCATCGGCTGCCCGTCGTCGGCTTGCCTGCCGGATCGCGCCCGCACAACCCCGGCCTTGGCGCTGACAATGATGGTGTGGCCGAAGGCGATCTTGCGGTCCGTCTCCAACGCCGGGGCGAACAGTAAGGCAAGGACCTGCGAAAGCGCGTAAAGCAGGGTGAACAAAGGCCCCCGCTCCACCGGCCGCGGCGCCCGGCCCAGGAGCCGGCGGTAGAGGGCACGCAGGAAAAACTGCCGCGAGAACCACAGCCGGTGATAGGGCTGCAGAGGTTCATAATGGACGGTGGCGTTGACAAATCCGGCCTCCGCCAGCAGTCCGACCAGCGCTTTCTCCGACCAGCGGGAGAGGTGATGCGGCGGCATGTTCAGCACGTCGTTGACGCACACGCCTTCAAAGCCGTCATCGTTGGGCACGCTGACGACCAGCAGGCCGCCATCCCGCAGAGCCTGCCGACAGCCGGCAAGGAAGGCGGAGGGCTGGGGCGTGTGCTCCAGCACCTGGAAACTGACCACCACGTCATACTGGCCGGACAGGCGTCGGGAATGCGCTTCGACGGTCTCGTCATAAACCGTCAACCGGCGGCGTCGGGCTTCCGCAACCGCACTTTGTGACAATTCCAGCCCGGTATAGGTGGCGCCGGGCACAGCCTCGGCAAAGTTGCCGACCCCGCACCCGACGTCGAGAACCCGCTCTCCCGGGCCGATCAATGCAGAGGCGTAGCGGAACTCGTATTTGTCAAGGTCATAATATCGTTCATGCAGGCGGATTGCCTCGTAGAAGCTTTGGCTCCCCACGATGACTGGATGAAAGAACTTCACACCGCTCTTGCTGCACCGGTAGAGTCCGATCCGCTCAAGTCCTTGGAACTCCTCCGTGACATCGATCGACTTCCGGCGGTAGAGGCGGATGATGTCCTTCACACGGACATCGAAGATCAAGTGCGCCGGAGCGCCCGGCGCAATGATCGAATCCACGATGGTCATTGCCGTCTCCCATCGTCCATTCCGGAACGGCTGTGTTCGCTATCACGCAGCAACACCAGGACAGGCCGGCGTTCTGCCGGTCAGGGGGGCGGCCGGCATGTCCGGAGCTGGGCCGTAAACCTCCCGCCCGGCGGCGGCGAGCTGGCGCCATATCCACGCGTAGGTCGGGGCCAGGCCCTGTTCCAGGCTGACCGAGGGTTCCCAGTGCAGGACCTGGCGCAGCAGCGTGTTGTCGCTGTTTCGGCCGCGCACGCCCTGCGGCTTGGTCAGGTCGTGACGCAATTCGACCCGCTTTCCAGCAATGGTGGAGATGATGCCGACCAGCTCATCGATGGTCACCATGACGTCGGTGCCGAGGTTCAGCGGGTCGTGGAAGTCCGAGCGCATCAGACGGAAGATGCCCTCCACACAATCGTCGATATACATGAAGGAACGGGTTTGCTGACCGTCGCCCCAGACATCCAGGGTGCCGCCGTCGGGGCAGAGCGCCACTTTTCTGGAGATTGCCGCCGGCGCCTTCTCCTTCCCGCCCTCATAGGTGCCGAGAGGGCCATAGACATTGTGGAAGCGCACGACCCGGGTTTCGAAACCCCAATCCTCTCGGTAGTAGGCTGAAAGCTTCTCCATATAAAGCTTCTCAAGCCCATACCCCTCCTCCGGGTCTGCCGGCCAGGCGTCGGCTTCCTTCAGCGGCGTCACCTCGGCATTGGTTTGCAGGTGCTGCGGATACACGCAGGCCGACGAGGAGAAGAGGAAACGGTCACAGCCCTGGAGCCTCGCGGCTTCCAGCATATGGATGTTGATCATCGTGTCGTTGCGGGCGATCTGCGCATGCTGGGCAGTGATGTAGCCGATGCCGCCCATATCGGCGGCAAGATGATACACCTCGTCGATGCCCGATGCGGCGATCAGGCAGTTGTCGAACCGGCGCAGATCAAGCGTGAGGAACTCATGCGCTTGCGTCGGTGCAAACTCCGGCTCCTTGACATCCACACCCCGGACCCAGAACCCCTTCTCTTTCAAGAAGGACGCCAGATGATGGCCAATGAATCCGCCGGCTCCAGTGATCAATGCACGACGCATCGTTCTCTCCTTTTCGAGATTGTCTCGATTTTGTCTTGATGCCTAAAGCAAAAGTTATATATTCGACGACTTGCCTTTCCATTCATGCTACAGCAACGCAATGTTAAGTAAAGCATGCAAGATGTAATCTCCCAAGGCGCGGCAAAGTAATTCTAATTTCTGCATTCACGGAACAGTTTTTCTTTATAAAGTGGTATTTTGTAAATGTGTTGACGCTGTTTGAGGGGGTAAATCTCTCAATTTGCCCGTTACAATGCAAAATTTTCCTTGGTAGTCTGCGTTATGATTTAAAGGTATTTGTCGGCAGGGAGTAAGGCGATGACGAAAGCTGACGCTGCGGCACCCGTCGTTTCGATCGGCGTTCCCGTCTACAACGGTGATCGTCTCCTGGCGCGGGCCCTTGACTCCCTCTGCGGCCAGCAGTTTTCTGAGATGGAGATCATCATCTCCGACAACGCGTCCACGGATGGGACAGAGCAGATCTGCCGGACCTATGCGGCGCGTGACCCGCGCATCCGCTACCACCGGCAGCCGCGCAACCTTGGAGCGGCCGCCAACTTCAACTTCGTCTTCCAGCAAGCGCGCGGCCGTTTTTTCAAGTGGGCGGCGCATGACGATGTGCTGGCGCCGGGCTATCTGACGGCGTGTGTCGAGGCGCTGACGACCAAGTCCGACGCGGTGCTCAGCAGCACCGAGGCCGGACTGATCAACGACGACGGCTCTGCCTTGAGCTATGATGCGGAGCGCAGGGCTTTCATCGACCGCTACGGCAAGTTCTGGCACTGGGCGCCGGAACCGGAGACCGGAACCAGTTCCGCTGACCCGGTCCGCCGCTTCGCCAGCTTGGTGCTGCGCGACAGCTGGTGCCTGGAGGTGTTTGGGCTGATCCGAACGGAGGCGCTGCGCCGGACCTCGCTGATTGGCGCCTATTATGGCTCGGACAAAATCCTGCTGGCCGAACTCGCCACCATCGGCCGTTTCCATAAGGTGCCGGAGCCGCTGTTCCTGCGCGGTTGCCAACCGGAGCAGTCGAGCTATCTGTCCCCCCAGCAGCAGGCGGCCTGGATTCGGGGGAAGCAAACCCGCAGCTTCGATCAGGGGTGGATGGCCTGGAACCTGCTTCGGGCGAGCCTGCGGCCGGACCTGTCGCTGTCGCAGAAACTCGCCTGCGCCGGCTGCGTTGCCCGGCACGCTGTCAAACCGGAGAAGCTGAAGCGGCTCCTGGTGCCCGGTCCCAACAATTATTTCGGCATCGGTGCCGGGGTCGGCAGAAACTGACCCGCCGGGTCCCGCACCTTGCATGCCCGGCATCTCACCAGTCCCCCGGATAGCGTCGCCAGCCGATCCGCTGGCCAATCACTCGCACAATGAAGCGTGGGTTGTTGGTCAGATAGCGGCCGGCCAGGCGCCGTGGCTCGGTGGCCATGCGGAAAGCCCACTCGAGCCCGTTGCGTTGCATCCACAGCGGTGCCTGCTTCTTCAGCCCGGCATGGAAATCGAAGGCCGCTCCGACACCGATCAGGACTGGCGCCTGCACCTTCCCGACGAAGCGCGCCATCCAACGCTCTTGCTTGGGGGTGCTGAGCCCGACCCAGACGATGTCGGCGCCGCTGGCGTCGATGCGGCGGACAAGCTCCTCCTCCTCTTGCGTGGTGAGGGGGCGAAAGGGCGGCGTGTAGGTGCCGACCACCTGAAGCCCTGGAAAGCGCCGGATCATCCGCGACTTCAGCAGGGCCGCAACCTCCGGTCCCCCACCGTAATAGAAATGGCGGTAGCCGGTCGCCAGCGACCGCGCCGCCACCTCCAAGAAGAGATCAGGCCCGTAAACGCGGGACACATGGCCAAAGCCAGCCAGCCGTGACAGCCAGACCAGCGGCATGCCGTCGGGTGTGACCAACCCTGCGCGGTTGTGGATGTCCTTCAGGCCGGAATCACGCTGACTTTCCATCACCCCATGCACGCCGGTGACGCAGACATAGTGCGGGCAGCGGTCGGCGATCCAGCCTTCGATGGTGTTGAGCGCCATGTCCATGTCGATGGCACTGACGCCGACCCCCAGGATGTTCACCCGGGGGATGGCGGTTTTGTGTGTGCTGATCCGGTCGATCATGCCGCGGCCCATCCTTGCAGGCGGCTCCCCGCACTTCGATAGATGGCCAGGAGCCGGTCGTGGTTGGCATCTTCGGTGTAATGCGTCTCGAACTCCCGCCGCGCCGCCGCCGCCATCGCGGCGCGGTGCCCCGGGTTGATCGCCAGCGCGTCCAGCGTGGCGGCGAGGGCACCCGGATCGCCGGGGCGGAAGCGCAGCCCGGTGCGCCCATGCTCGACGATCGCGCGCATGCTGCCGAGATCCGAAGCCACCACCGGCGTTGCGCGGGCAAAGGCTTCGACGATGGTGCGGTTGAAGCCCTCGTACCAGAGCGACGGCAGCACCAGGCAGGTTGCCCGGCCCATCAGGTCAACGACTTCGGATTGCGGCCGCCATCCCAGCCAGTCGATGCGCGGGTCGGCCGCCGCCGCGGCGCGCACGCGCTCGCTCTCCGGTCCTTCGCCCAGGATCTTCAGTCGCAGGTTGGCGCTCACCCCCTTCCAGGCCTCCAGGAGGGTCGTCACGCCCTTTTCCGGCGTCAACCGTCCGGCGAACAGAGCAAAGCCGCCGTCCCCTGGTCCGGGCTCCAGCTTCGCCGGCAGGAAGTTCGGACTGACATGCAGCCGGTCCGCCGGCAGCCCGGCCGCGACAAACTTCTCCAGCGCAAAGCGGTTCAGCACGATGTAGGCGTCAACGGCCCGGCTCCAGGTCCCGATCAGCCGATGGGCTGCCATGACCGCGGCGACGACGGCGCTGCCGGCTCGGCTGCCGCGATAGCAGCCCCGCCGCACCCCGGGCAGGGCAAACCGCCGGCCAAGGCACTCCTCGCACACCGCGCCGTCCCGATAAAGGATGGCCGACGGGCAGGTGATGCGGAAGTTGTGCAGCGTCTGCACCACCGGAACCCGTTCCGCATGGGCGGCGTAATAAGCGGCGGGAGAGACCAGCGGGAAGACATTTTCAAAATGCACGACATCCGGCCGCGCCTGGCGGATGAGCCAGCGCAGGTCGCGATAGACCTCGGCGTTCCAAAAGGATCTCGCCGCCGTCGCCAGTGCGCCGATCCGGGCCACGGCGTCGTTGTGCAAGGCAAACGACATCACCTGATGCCCACGCCCCGTCAGCATGGCGCGGTTGCTGGCGAAGCATTGATCCTCGCCGCCCGCCTGCTGATAGAAGTTGTGGACCTGGAGAATGCGCATCAGCCTGCTCCGGCAGTGGCTTGGTTACTGCACCACAGCGGTGGTCGCCGGCGGCTTGCGGACGGCGGTCAAGCGCTGGACGTTGCTGAACATCCGCCGCGACAGGCCGAATTCCCGGCAAAAATCGATCCAGCCGATGTTGGCGTCGTCAGCGGCCAGCACCCCGCCTGGCGCGATGCGGGGCCACACCAGGCGGAACTGCCAGCGCATCTGGGCCGGGGTGTGCAAATCGTCATGAAAGAAGAGGTCGACCGGCCCCACCCGGTCGAGCAACCGCGGCAAGGCGATGCGCACATCCTCCAAAATCAACCGGTGGCGCTCGGCGAGGCTGGCTCTGACCTGATCCGGTATGGCCCAGCCGACGCCGCCCTTTGGCCAGGCGAACTCTCCGCCGTCCTCATGGCGCTTGCGGTTGGGATTGACGTCGGACGGCGGCAATTCAATGGAGTAATGCATGCCAGCCCCGTTCTCCGCCATCGCCGCCCCGATGAAGGAGGTGGAGATGCCGGCGGCGACGCCGGTCTCGATCACCACCTGCGGCTTCAAAGCGCGGCACAGACCATAGAGGATCATGCCGTCCTCCATGCTGCAGGCGCCCTGATGGCCCTCTGCCGCCGCCACCCGGCGGATCGCATTCTCCAGCACCAGGTGCCAGCTCTCGAAGCCGGCGAAGGCGACGGCGGGGTCGATGTCGAGTTCCTTGAGGAAGGTGGCCGGATCCTGGATGCGGTGCCGCTTGAACTGGACCGCCGCCGGCACTTCACGCACGGCGTCGTGCCAGTTCTTGCGGTAGTAGGGCGCCTGGGCAATCGTCTTCAGGAATGGTGGGATGGCCATGATGCTGCTCCACACACTGATGATAGATGTCGGTCATGCGCCTTGCACGCTCAGGCCAGAGTTCGGTTGCCGCATGGGCACGTGCGGCTGCTCCCATGCGGTGCAGCAGGTCCGGGTCATCGAGAAGCCGGCGCATGCCCTGCGCGAGCCCGGCAAGGGCGGCGTCGGGAGAGTGGACGGGGGCCTTGAGGGCAGCCGCCTCCGGGATCATGGCCCCGACCCCCTGGTGATCGAGGCCCAGGATGGGGAGGCCGGCGGCCATCGCCTCCAGCACCACCGAGCCGAAGGCGTCTTGGAGGCTGGTGAAGAGAAGCGCGCTGGACCCGGCGAACAGCCTGTCCATCTGCTGGCGCGGCACCATCCCCAGGAAGCGCACCCGCTCCTGCAAACCGAGCGATACCGCCAGAGCCTCGCACCGTGCCCGCTCCGCCCCGTCGCCGGCCACGGTCAGGCGCGCCGGCAGGTCCCGCACCCGGGCCATGGCATGGAGCGCCAGGGCCAGCGCCTTGCGGCTCTCGATCCGTCCAGCCCACAGCAGCTCCAGCCGGCCCGCGGGCGGCGTCCAGCCGGTGCGCAGCGACGCGGGCATCACCCCGTTGTCGAGGAAGAGACGGACGAACGGGCAGCCGGCCCGCTCGAGCAGGCGGGCGGTCTCGCGGTTGGTCGCCAGCACGGCGGCACTGCGGCGGGCCGCGGCGCGCAGCGACGGCTGCATCGGCAACAGCGCGAGGCGGGCCGCACGGACCGCCTCCGTCATCACGCCGGAGCCGAGATAGCTGTGGAAGCGCAACGGTGCGGATTGCCCGCCGCCGATCGGCCCCCAGACAAAGGGGGCGCCGAGCCGCCACAGACCAGGCGGTGCGTTGATCGTGCCCCAGCTGACGTGATGGGTGAGATCAAAGCGCATCCGCTCGTGCAGCTGGGCGCATGTGTGGAAGGCGGCGCGCTGCCACAGCAGGTAATGAAGATGGATGCCCCGTTCCCCCCGCCCGGGGATCCACGGGTCCCACGCCGCCTCCACCTCCACCCAATGGACCGAAAGGCCCGGCTGTGGCCGGTCGGCAAGGGCG
This sequence comes from Azospirillum sp. TSH20, assembly GCF_003115935.1. NCBI lineage: Bacteria > Pseudomonadati > Pseudomonadota > Alphaproteobacteria > Rhodospirillales > Azospirillaceae > Azospirillum > Azospirillum sp. TSH20. The sequence goes on along the minus strand of NZ_LGQU01000079.1, from coordinate 11,805 downwards.
GCCTCCACCTGGTCGCGGTGCGCGGGGTGGGCCACCAGCCAGACGTCGTGATGCTCGGCAAGCGACCGCGCCCAATTCCAGGTCAGGCCTGGCTCGGAGCCGACCTCCGGACAGCAGGCGTGGCCGACGAGCAGCACCTTCAGCCGGGGGCGTCGCTCCGGACGCGGCGCCTGGCCGCCGAGCGGGACGGCCCCGGCAAGGACGGCTCCCTGCGCAGGCATGCCCATCACAAGCTGAGAAGCTGCGGATGGCAGTTGCGCGCGGCGAGATCGCGGGCGACCTCCTCGCGGTACTGCGGATTGACCACAACAACCACGTCAGGGGATGCAAGCGCCAGGTCGGCTGGCGAAACGATGGGATGGCCGGAGGTCGGCAGCCAATGGCCGTGCCGGTTCGGGTTGATGTCGGTGACCATCGCCACCTCATCACGCAGGCCGAGCGTGGTCAGGAACGCGACCGCCTTCGATCCCGACCCCCACAGCGCCACGGTCTTTCCGGCCTGGTGCAGCGCCGTCAGCCGCGTCTTCCACCCAGCGCGCAGCGCGGCGGCCTCGTCGGCGAAACGCCGGACGCGATCGCGCAACCTTGCGCCGTCGATGAGAGGCTGAGGTCGGGGGGCGGCGGCCGGGCGCGCGGCAATCATCAGATATTGCCCGCCATAGCCGGTCCACACCGCCTCCGGCTCGAACCCGGTGCGCAGGAACAGACCGGTCACTGCGTCGGCTGTGAAATAGGAGACGTGCTCGTAATAGACGTCCCAGAAGGCGACCTCGTCCAAGATGCGGCCGGCGTCCGGAATCATGAAGAAGACCGCGCTGTCGCGCGCGCCGATGACGCTGCGGACATGGCGCAAGAAGCGGTTGACGTCGTGGATATGTTCCAGTGTCATCTTGCAGCAGATCAGTGCGCCTGGATCGACCACAGTCCTTTCGTCGAAATATTCCGGCACCACCTGCAGCCTTTCCGCGGCCAGCCCACCGAAGCGGCCGGGTTCGAATCCGGGATCGTAGCCGATGCCTTCGGCAGCGCCCTGCTCGATCAGCAGGGCGAGAAACTCGCCCTTGCCGCAGCCGATCTCCAGCACGCGAGCACCTTGTAGGGCGAAGCGTGCCATAACCTCCTGCGCCAGGGTCTTGTGGAAGGCGTTGAAGGTGGGGGAGAAGGCCTGGGTCTCCTCATAGCCGGCGGCGTAGATGGTCCGCCCATCCTGCCAGCGGGCGTTGACGATGAAGCCGCAGTCGCCGCACAGGCACAGCTCCACCTCTCCGGTTGGAAAAGCGAGCGCCTCCTCCCGGCTTTTGATCAGCAGACAGCTGTTCACCGGGACGCCGGTCACGCTGTAGAAGGGCTCCAGCTTGGCTGCCCCGCAGCTTGGACACAGCCGACCGGTGCCGCTGTCCGCCGCCGCCCGATCCTCGAGGCTCAGCGTCATCACACGATCCTCACGTCGGGAATGGGAATAAGGAAGCGACCGCCGGCCTCGCGGTAAGCCTGCTGCTGGGCCAAAATCTCATCCGCGAAGTTCCAGGAGAGCAGGAGCACGCAGTCCGGCTGGTCGGCCAGCAGCATGTCCACCGGATAGATCGGCAGCCGCTGGCCGGTCATGTATTTGCCGTGCTTGTGGTGGTTGCGGTCGACCACGTAGCTGATGAGGTCGTGGCCGATCCCGACATAATTGAGGAGGGTGGCGCCTTTCGCTGCCGCTCCATAGGCGACCATCCGCATTCCTTGCTTTCGCAAGGCGGTCATGGTGTCCAGCAAGGTTGCGCGCAGACGTTCCACCCGCTCGGCGAAGTCGGTGTAATAGCCGATGCGGTCGATCCCCATCGCCCGCTCTTGCGCCAGCATGGCGGTGACCGCTTCACTCGGGGCTTGATGGTGGCCGACATAAATGCGCAGTGATCCGCCATGGATCGGCAGCCGCCGCACATCATTGACCGACAAGCCGTGCCGCGCCATCAGCGCCGTCAAGGCCGTCAATGAGAAATAGCAGAGATGCTGGTGGTAGATGGTGTCGAACTCGCACTGGTCGACCAAGTCGCGGACATAAGGCATCTCAATGGAGGCCACGCCGTCTTCAGCGAGCAGAAGCGCGATCCCCTCGACGAAGTCGTTCAGGCCGGCGACATGGGCCAGCACATTGTTGGCGATGATGATGTCGGCCCGGCCGCGGTCGTCGCGGATGCGGCGGGCGAGGGCGCTGTCGAAGAAGGCGAGCTCGGTCGGCACGCCGCGGTCGCGCGCCGCCGCCGCCGGCCCCGCCGCCGGGTCGATGCCCAGCACCGGAATGCCGGCGTCGACGAAATTCCCCAGCAGATAGCCGTCGTTGCTTGCCAGTTCGACCACAAAGCTGTGGGCCCCGAGCCCGCGGCGGTCGATCAGCTCCAGCGCATTCTCGCGCGAGTGACGCAGAAGCTCCGGCGAGAAGGAGGAAAAATACGGATAGTCTCGGCAGAACAGCTCGTCTGGGGGGACAGTGTAGTCGATCTGCATCAGGCCGCACTGCGGGCAGAAGACCACGTTCAAGGGAAAGGTCTGCTCGGGCGAGCCGAACTCGGCCTCGCCGACCAGCCGGTCGGCGACGGGCATCAATCCCAAATTCAGCACGGGATGCAGGTCGGAGGCGGAGCAGGATCGGCACTGGTCGATCTTCATCGGCATCGCCTCCGTCAGACGAGCGGAAGGGTCGGAGGCGCTGCGGAGGCGCCATGGGCCACGGGGGCCGCCGGGGTCCAGCGCAGCCGGTTGTCCACCAGCCCTTCGGATATCAGGCCCTTCAAATGGGCAAGGCGCTGAAACCGCGGTCCCTCGAAATCCTCCACGGTCAGTCCGACGTTGGAGAAGCTCTCGTAAAGTTCCTGGATGCCGCGGGGAACACTCCATTGCGGACGGAAGCGCGGCAGCGTCGAGGCGATCTTGGAGCAGTCGACGCGATAGCTGCGGCGGTCGGCATCCGATTTGTCCGCATAGGTGATCCGGGCGCCGGGAACCGTTTCCTCCACCAGCTCCGCGATCTCGCGGACCAGGTAATTTTCGGTGGTGATGCCGACATTGAAGACTTCGCAATGCACGATGTCCCGGGGTGCCTCCAGCGCGGCGATGAAGGCCCGGCTGATGTCCTCGATATGGACCAGCGGGCGCCATGCCAAGCCGTTACTCTTCAAGAACACCTGTCCCTTGGCCACGGCATAGGCCGTCAGATTGTTGACCACCAGATCGAAGCGGATGCGCGGAGACATCCCGTAGGCCGTGGCCGAGCGCAGGAACACCGGGGAGAAATCGGCGGTGGCGAGACGCCGCAGGTCCTCCTCCGCCCGGAGTTTCGACACGGCATATGGCGTCACCGGGCAGGGCTGCGATCCCTCGTTCACCCAGTCCTCGCCCGCCGCACCATAGACGCTGCAGGTGGAGGAAAAGATGAAGCGGCCGACGCCGGCCTGGCGCGCCAGCCGAGCCAGGCCGATGGTCGCCTCATGGTTGATCTCCAGAGTGACCTCCGGCATCAAGTCGCCGAGTGGATCGTTGCACAAGCCGGCCAGATGCATCACGGCATCAAAGCCTTCGAGATCGGCGACCGCCAATTCGCGGATGTCCTTGCGAAGGCCGGTCGCGAGCGGCGCGTCGGGAACGCCGTAGGTACAATCATCATAAAGGTACATGTCGGCGCCGGCGACCTCGTGCCCTGCCCGGCGCAGCAGGCGGACAAGAGCGGCACCGATATAGCCATGGTGACCAGAGACGAATACGCGCATGTGCCTGCCCCTCCACTCCATGTCCCATGCCGAGTTGCCCGAATGGCCGCTTTTTGATCGGTCGCACAGCCCCACTCCCCCGCGGGTCCGACCAGCCGGACGGACCCGCGCGAAGACAAGTCTTTGAGCCATGATCAAGATGAGGACCACAAGGCCGGTGAAATATTACCGATCAGCACGCCAATGGACGTTCCCTCTCGGTGTCGTTCGATTTCGGGTAATGTTCGTCGGGCAACCAGGATCGTTAAAGTTTTCAAAAGAATAACCATGCTTATGAATGAAGTTCGTATGCAAACAAACCCATCTTGGTCAGAAAGTCAGAGGAAAAACCCATGCATACCAGAAGCTTACAAGAAGGATATTCCCAGAATGTTTAGAATCAAAACATTAGTGAGTCTATTCTATGGGTGAAAGCGTCATGCTGCTTTCGATGGCCGAGTTATTCTCTGGACCAGTCTTGTGTATGAGAGAATTGGCACTTTTGTGAGGTATCTGCACCAGCTCCCACTCGAAATCGTGGTGGGGCTTTTGGCAAAGCGCACCCTGATGGGTCGAATCAGATGTCTGCGGACGTGATTTCCTCTCAAAATGGCTAATATCCGTTCTTGAGCATGAAGCGCACACTTCTTCACCCAATAATGAGTTCAAAGGCCGGATTTGCAAAATCAGCCTAATGTTTTCTTCGGACTCATAGGGAGACGCTCTTCTGTCTTTGAATCATTACAGAGGCGATAACTTTAATTCTGGGAAACGGCAGATCACGTCTTCCGCAGGTGCGGCATGAGCCTGGCTCAGAACCGAACTTTGGGGAGTGCGGGCATGAACTCGACCATCAAGCTTTATGTGCGGAATTTCGCCAAACGCGGGTCGGCGCGGAGCCTTTCGCCGCAGAGTCTTTCGCCGGAGCTGGCCTCGGGGTTCGTTGCCATCTGCGATGCCGCGGTGCTGTTGTTGGTGGGGCTGGTTCCGGTGGTGCTCAATGTCGGCGGACAGCTTGGCCAGGATCGCTCGACGATCTATTTGCCGCCAAGTGTCATGGGCGCCGGGCTCATGATCGTGATCCTGCTGAATCTCGGGCTTTACAAGATCGACTGGGTCGTCGACGTCTACCGGCAATTGCCCCGGCTGATGGCGGCGTGGGCGGCATCGGTGCTGACGGTGCTGTTCTTCGGATTCCTGTTGCAGGTTCTCGACCAGTATTCACGGCTGTGGGCGCTGATCTGGGTCTTCGGCAGCTTCGCCGGTCTGGTCGCCACGCGCGCCGCGGTGTGTCAACTCGTCCGGCACTGGATCGCGGCGGGTCTTCTGGCGCGCCGCGCCGTGATCGTCGGCGATCCCCAAGAGATGCGGCGGCTGCTCGACTATTTGCGCCCGCGCGACGGACAGGACTTCCACATCCTCGGCCTGTTCTCGACGGAGCCTGAGACCGGTGCCACCAGCGGCCAAGCTCTGCCGGGGCTCGGCTACTCTGTCATCGGCACCGTGGATGGTGTGACCGACTTCCTGCGCGAAACTCGGGTGGACGATGTGTTTGTCGCCCTGCCATGGAGCGACGGCGCGCGAATCAACGCGTTGATCTCGCAGCTGCGGATGTTGCCCGTCGATGTCAGGCTGGTGTCGGATGCGCTGGTCTTTTGCAAACCAAAGCTGACGGCGACCCGCTTCGGCACGGTGACCGTGCTGGAGGTCGCACGCCGACCGCTGCGGGACTGGGACGGGTTTGCCAAGCGCTGTATGGACATCGCAATCGCCGGGACGGCGCTGCTTGTTTTGGCGCCGCTGATGGCGTTGGTGGTCGTGGCGATCAAGCTGGACAGCCCTGGCCCGGTGATTTTCCGGCAGAAGCGGTTCGGCTTCAACAACAGCGTCATCGAAGCCCTGAAGTTCCGCACCATGTATCACGATCGCTGCGATGCCTCCGGGGCGGCGCGCACGGTGCGGCAGGATCCGCGGGTGACGCGTGTCGGGCATTTCCTGCGCGCCTCCAGCCTCGACGAGGTGCCGCAGCTCATCAATGTGCTGCGTGGCGAGATGTCGGTGATTGGTCCGCGCGCCCACCCGATCGCCATGAAGGCTGGCGACCAGCTCTATCATGAGGCGGTGGCCGAATATGCCGCCCGCCACCGGGTGCGGCCGGGGCTCACCGGTTGGGCCCAGGTGAACGGGTTGAGGGGCGAGATCGACTCCATCGAGAAGGCCAACCGACGTGTGGAGTTCGATCTCTATTACATCGAGAATTGGTCGATCTGGTTCGACATCCGAATTCTGATCCGCACCTTGATCACGGTGCTCAGGCAGGGCGCCTATTAGGCAAGGCCGTGAGGGATCAGCGTCCCCACGAGACGTAACCGAACCCCAACACCCGACAAGAAAGGCAATCGGATGAAGGTCGCTATTCTGGCCGGAGGGAAAGGCACCCGGCTTTCCGAGGAAACGCTGTACCGCCCGAAGCCGCTGGTGGAGGTCGGCGGCCGGCCGATCCTGTGGCATGTCATGAGCCTGTTCGGCCATCACGGGTTCACGGAGTTCCTGATCGCCACGGGCTACAAGAAGGAGATGATCGCCCGCTATTTTGCCGATTACCACATGGCCAGCCGGAACCTGTCGGTCGATCTTTCCACCGGCACCATCTCGGCCCATGGCGGCGAGCTGCTGGACTGGCTGGTCCATTTGATCGACACCGGGGACGAGACGATGACCGGTGGGCGGATCAAGCGGCTTGCGCCCTATATCGGCAACGAGACCTTCCTTCTGACCTGGTGCGACGGTGTCGCCGACATTGATCTCGACAAGCTGATCGCCTTCCACCGCTCCCACGGCAAGCTGGCGACCGTCACCGCCGTGCGGCCACCGTCACGGTTCGGCAGGCTGCAGATCGACGGACAAAGCGTGACGGACTTCACGGAAAAGCCGGCTGAGGGCGAAAATTGGATCAACGGCGCCTTCTTCGTCCTGGAGCCCGGCATCTTCGACTACATCGACGGTGACCACATCATGTGGGAGCAGGAGCCGATGCGCCGCCTGGCCGCCGAGGGGCAGGTGATGGCGTATCAGCACGACTCCTTCTGGCAATGCATGGACACGGTGCGCGACCGCGACATGCTTCAATCCTTGTGGGACGCCGGCAAGGCGCCCTGGAAGGTTTGGGCATGACCGTTGCTCGCTGTCCGGTCTGCGGCGGAACCAGCCTGCAGGCGCTCGTGCATCTGCCCGACGTCCCGCTGTTCTGCCATATGTTGGTCCGGACGGCTGAAGAGGCGACGTCCACGCCGCGTGGCTCGATCGATCTGGTCGGCTGCCATGGCTGCAGCCATGTCTTCAACCGGGCTTTCGATGCCGGCTTGCTGCGCTATGGCGGCGCTTACGAGAATTCACTGCATTTCTCCGGGCGCTACCAGCGCTATGCCGAAGAAACGGCCGACCGTCTGATCAGCCGATACGGCCTTCGGGACCGGACGGTTTTGGAGATCGGCAGCGGGCGCGGCGACTTCTTGCGGCTGTTGTGCAGGCGTGGCGACAACCGGGGCTTCGGTTTCGATCCCAGCCATGTGCCGCTGCTGGCCGACCCGGAGCACGGCGGTCCGGTCTTTGTCTCGCGCCCGTTCACGTCCGCTGACCTGCAGCCTGCCGACTTGGTGGTTTCCCGGCATGTGCTGGAACATCTGTCCGAGCCGACGGAGCTTCTGGCGCTGGCCCGGCAGGCGAGCGCGATGGCCGGCGGCGTGGTCTTCATCGAGGTGCCGAACGGTCTCTATACCCTCGACCAGGGGGGGATTTGGGATCTGATCTACGAGCATGTCTCCTACTTCACGCCCACATCCCTCGCGGTGGCCATGACCACCGCCGGCCTCACCGTCCACCACATGGACCATGCCTTCGGCGGCCAGTTCTTGTGGGTGGAGGCGATCCCCACCGATGCGGCGCCGGTCCCCGCCAGCGCTGCGGACGACAGCCGCTGCTTCGACGGCTTCCCGCGCCGCTTCGCCGCCACGCTCGAGCAGTGGCGATCCACCATTGGTGCGCTGGTGGCGGCCGGCGACCGGCTGGCTTTGTGGGGGGGCGGTTCCAAGGGGGTCACATTCCTCAACCTGCTCGGACTGCATGCCGGTGAAGGGGTGGACTGGGTGGTCGACATCAACCCACGCAAAGCCGGCGCCTTTGTCCCCGGCACCGCTCAGCCCATCGTTGCGCCGGAGGATTTGCACGCGCTGAAACCCGATCACATCGTGATCGTGAACCCGGAATATCACCAGGAGATCGCCGTCCGCCTGTCGGCCCTGGGTCTGGACTGTCCGGTCCTGGTCGTCACCGACCGGGAGGCCGAACTTGAAACGGCGGTGCGTGACGATGCGGTCTAACCTGATCCTGCGCGACGACGCCGTTCCCGCCCAGCCGAGGATGGGGCAGACCCGCAGGGGCAGCCCCGCCGACCCCGGCGACATCGACGTGCGCAGCTTCCTGCGTGCGATTTTCCGGCACAAGCTGCTGTTCCTCACCACGGTGGCGCTGGGCATCGCCTCATGTTTGTGGTGGATCAACACGGCCACCCGCCGATACACCGCCGATGCGGTCATCATGATCGAGAGCAGGCCGTCCAGCATCGTCGTGGTGGATGAGGGCCGGCGCGAATTGGCGACGGAGCTGGCCGCGGTGAACACCCAAATCGCGGTGCTGAAGTCGCGCAGTCTGGCAGCCAAGGTGATCGATAAGCTCGGGCTGCAGGACGACGTGGAATTCGCTGCCGGCGACACCAACGAGGCAAAGCCCTTGCCCCAACGGGTGACGGACAAGCTGGAAAAGCTGGTCAGCCGTCTGGACTCTGCGAAGACCGTTCCCACGCCGGAGGACCCGGCGCTCTCCGCCGAACATTCAGCCGGCGCCTCCACCGGCAGCACCACCGAGACCGACCGGCGCAAGAGGTCAATGGTCATCAACAACTTCCTGAACCGGCTGGTCGCCAACGCCGAGGGCCAGTCTCGCCTCATCACCATCAGCTTTGAATCTGGCGATCCGGTGAAGGCGGCGAAGATCGTCAACGAACTGCTGGATGCCTATATCCAGAGCCAGCTCGCGGCCAAGACGGAGGGTGTGCGCCTCGCCGCCAACTGGCTGGAGACCCGTCTGGCCGAACTCGGCGAGACCGTCCGGCAGCTTGAGACCAAGGTGCTGGAACAGCGTGCCGAGGTCGGCCTGCTGCAGGATGGCGGCAACGACGTCGCGACGCTGCGCTTGAACCAGCTCAATGCCGAAGTGGTGCGGATCGAGACGCAGCGCGTGGCGACCGAGGCGCGCTACCGTCGGGTCCGGCAGCTTCTCGACAGCGGTGCGGACACTGTCTCGTTGCCGGAAGTGATCGCCTCGCCCGCCGTCCAGGCGGAGCGCAGCAAGTTGGCGGCGTTGGAAGCTCGCCTGTCCGACATCTCCACCCAATTCGGCGACGGGCATCGCAAAATCGTTGCTCTGCGTTCGGAAATCTCCGAAACGCGGCGCAACCTGTCTCAAGAGGTGCGCCTTGTCCTCAATGGGATCGGCAACGATCTGGGCCGGCTGCTGGAGCAGGAGACGGCGGTGAAGGCGCAGTTGGGCGACGCGGCAAACGCCATGGCCCGCCTCAACACCGCAAACCTCGCCATCAGCCAGCTCAGCACGCAACTCCAGGCCAACCGCAGCCTTTATGAGACGCTGCTGAAGCGCTACACCGAAACGGTGGCCTTGCGCGACAATCAGCAGCCGGATGCCCGCGTCATTTCCGATGCCCAAGTCCCGCTGTCGCCGTCCTTCCCAAAGGAGGCGCGGACGCTGGCTCTGGCTTCCATCGGGTCGGTCGGTTTTGGCCTGTTCCTGGTCTTCATGGCCGAGCGCTTCCGCTGCCGGCTCAGCAACCGGGAGGATGCCGAGCGGCATCTCGGCACGACGGTCTTGGCGGTGCCGGAGGTTCCGCGGCTGCGCCGCATGATGAGCCTGGCGGTGCAGGTGGAGGAGATGGAGGTGCCGCCGCTGTCCGAGGCTGGCAGTGCTTTCCAGCGGCTGCGGGCCATCATGGCGCTCGACAATGGGCGGCGCATGCCGCAGGTGATCCTGGTCACCTCCGCCGCGGCAGGCGAGGGGAAAACGACGGTGGCGGTCTGCATGACGATCGCCAGCGTCTCCTCCGGCCAGCGCACGCTTCTGATCGACTGCGATTTCCGTCAGCCGCGCATCCACCGGGTCGCCAACATCCGCAACGATGTGGGCTTGAACGAACTGCTGGCGGGACTTGCTGCACTGGAGGACGTGGTGGTGCCCTTGTCACCGATCCTCTCGGTGCTGCCGAACGGCACCATGCGCAACGGCAGTCTGGACATGCTGAACTCCGAACGGATGCGGCAGATCCTTGCCGCTCTGAGCAAGCAGTACGACCAGATCATTCTCGATTCCGGAGCTGCCCTGCAATGGTCGGAACCGCTTCTGCTGGGCGGGCTTGCCGAGCGGACGATCCTGGTCACCCGGCGCAATTGGACAAAGCAGGAGGATGCGGCGCTGGCGGCATCGCAGCTCATGCTCTACGGCGCCGAACTCGGGCCGGCGGTGTTCAACCGTGCCGCAGAGAAGGCGACACGGCGCCAGCGCATCGGCCGGCGCGCGCCCGCCTGACAGCGCTGTCCCCGGCACAAGGATGAACAGCCATAGACATGAGAGTTTCATCGATGGGTCCAGAGGAGAAGGCAAGGCGCGTCACCCGGTCGAAAGACCAGCCGCACCCTGGCCGGCTGTCCTGCCGCATCCTGGCGTTCAGCCTGCTGCTGACGAGCCTGTCGCCGGCAGCGGCGCAACCGCTCCAGCCGGCGGCGACCGGTGCGGATGGCCGGTTCTCACTGCAGTGCGACTTTGGGCAGATGCTTGTCGGGATTCGCGGAAAGGCCGGCGAGTTCATCGACCAGGTGCGCGGTTTATGCGCAGGTCGGACCGACCCGGCCGGCGAGACGGGCGCGCGCGGTGGCGGTGGCGGTACAGAGTTCGAGATCCGCTGCAGCGCCGGGTCGGCTGCCACAGGCATCGTCGGCACGCGCGGCACCTATATCGACTCCCTGTCGCTCGAGTGCCGGGCGATGCGCAACGGTCAGCCGGCCGGCGACCCGACCTCCACCGCCCGTGTCGGCGGACAGGGCGGGCAGCCCTTTGGCCCGTTGCGCTGCCCGGCCGGGCAGGTGGCGGTGGGGATGAAGGGCCGCGCCGGCAGCTTCGTGGACGAACTGGAACCCGACTGTGCTGTCGCTAAGCCAACGGGCGCGACTGCGTCTGTCTGGGTATCACCGGCGGCCGGCGGCAAGCAGGGCAACGACATCAAGCTTGCCTGTGGCCCCGATGAAGTGCTGGTCGGCACCATGACCCGCAATGGCAACTGGCTCGATGCCATCGCAGCACTGTGCGTGCGCGTGTCAGACGACGGCAATTGGATCGGCGAGCCGCACTCCACCGATCATGCCGGCGGTGCCGGCGGTGTCGCGTTGACGCGACAGTGCCCGCGCGGGCAGGCCATCGCCGGCATCTCCGGCCGATCGAGCACTGTGGTGAACCAACTCATCTCCAGATGCCGGCCTCTGGTGTCGGCCAAGGCCGTCCGCGGGCAATGGCAGGATCTGGAGTCGGTCGGTGGCACCGGTGGCGATCCCTTCGGTCCACACGCCTGCCCCAACAACCTGCCTGCAACCGCACTCAAGGTCGGCGCCGGCATCTATCTCGACCGCGTCCAGATCCTCTGCGGACGGGAGTGAAGGCTGATCTTAAGAACAGTGGCCAGCGACGTGGCGAGGATGGGAGGCCATGACCTTTTTTGAACCGAAAATCGTCCGCGCCAGCACGGCCGCTGATGGGACGCAAGCCAACGCCGACTGCTATGTTCCGTCGCTGTCGGGGGATGGCGCCAAGCTCGCTTTCCAGGGCTACGCCTACAATCTTGTCGCAGGCGACAGCAACTCCGCCGCTGACATTTTCGTCAAGGACCTGGCAAGCGGCGCCATCATGCGCGCCAGCACCGGCAGCGACGGCAGCCAGGCCAACGGCTTCTCCTACT
>NZ_LGQU01000206.1:0-9626 GCF_003115935.1 Azospirillum sp. TSH20 | reverse complement strand
CCATTCGCGAGCGCGGCCCCCGCCGCCAAACCACCAGGAGGCCTGTGCCGCCGATCGCCGCCAGTAGCAGCCAGAGCACGGTCGGACCGGATATGGCGGGTTTCACCCCATCATTCCGCACCGGTGACGGCGGTGCGGACGAAGGGTGCGGCGGAATGATGTCGGCTTCCACAGGGGCCGCGATGGTCTTCGATTGCTCCTCGGGCGGAGCGGCGACCACTTGCGCCGGCATCGGAGGGAACGGCACCGGCCCGGCTGGCGGCGGGGAGGTCGGCTGGGAAGTCGGCACCGGAAGCCCGTCCCCCAATCGGCGCATGGTTTCGGCGTCTAGCGCACCCGTGACCGGCAATCCCTGGCTGCGCTGGAAGGCGCGTATGGCGCGTTGCGTCCGCTCTCCCGGCTGTCCATCCGGCGTGCCCACGTCGAAGCCTTTGCTCTGAAGCGCTTCCTGGGCCTGCCGTACCTCGGTACTGACCGGCTTGGCCGAGGCGGTACCCGTCGCGACCGTGCCCAGCAGAACCAGTGCTGTCAGGACCGGCCGACAAGCCGCGATCCGCCATCGCAGGTCAGTACGAAATGACGTCAGTGGCTGGCAGAGGACCATCACGGAAAGCCTTCTGGCGGAGGAATGACTTATCAGAATAGATGCAGGCTAGCCGGCTCACCCCGGGTTTTGGCATGATATCCACCATTCCACCGACGCGCGAGCCAAGAGTATGCCCACCCCATTCCGCGATTTTCCTGGCCGCCCACACTACCATCAGCCCAGACCGGATCTTCTGGCCGGTCTGAAGGCCAAGGTAATGGGTGGCGGAGGGGCGGTCGCCGCAACCGGCCGGGCGGCGAGCATCGGGCTGGAAGGCAGGGGGATCGGCAAGACCACGCTGGCGTGCGACCTGTACCGCGAACCGACGTAGCGGCGGCCTTCCCCGGCGGCATCTTCTGGATGACATTGGGCGAAACGCCGGACGTAGGACAGGCACAACGCCGGCTGATCGATTGGATCGGCGGCACCCCCCCCCCGTCACCCCGCGCGACACGGCGGAGGGCCGCGACCGGTTGATCACCCTGCTGGCCGGCCATCCCGCGCGCAGCCTGATCGTGCTGGACGATTTATGGGAGGCCGCACATGCGAGGGAACTGCTGCCAGCCATCGACCGCCACACGCTGCTGATCTCCACCCGCCGCGGCGACCTGCTTCGCATCCTGGGCGCCGAGGAACACCGGGTGGGGGAGATGACGCCCTCCGCTGCCCGCGCGCTGCTCGCCGCCTGTGCCGGCTGCGACGAAGACCGCCTGCCCGCTCCCGCCGATGCCATCATCTGGGAATGCGGCCAGTTGCCGCTGGCGCTCGCCATCGTCGGCGCGCTGCTGGCGGGCGAGGACGCTTCGACCTGGGCCGAGGTGCTGGAGACACTGCGCAGGGCCGACCATGACGGGCTGGAAAGCGAGCTGCCGGATTATGCCCGCTCCCGTCATGTCTTCGGCGCCCTAGCAGTCAGCGTCGACCGGCTGGACAACAGCGACCGCGACCGTTTCACTGACCTCGCCGTCTTCCCGGAGGACGCGGCGATCCCCGTCGCCGTTTTTGCGCATCTGTGGCCCGACTTGTCCGAGCTGAAGCGCAAGAAGCTGCTGTCGCTGTTTGTCGACCGCAATCTGGCTTGGCGAAGCGAGCGCGTCCTGATCTTCCTCGACGATCTGGCGATGCAGGCACGCTTGGCCGGCATCCTTCAGCGCCGTTACCGGCTAGGGACCCCTCCGATGATCATCAGCGGTCAGGTCGCCGGTGCCGCAAGATAGGCGCGGGTCGACCGCTTCCAAGCCGGCGCCGATGGGTTCGACGCGATGATCCTGTCGCCCCGGGCTGGTGGCGTCGGCTTGACGCTGACCCGCGCCAACCACGTCATCCACCTTTCACGCTGGTGGAACCCGGCAGTGGAGGATCAGTGCACCGGCCGAGCCCTGCGTATTGGCCAGACCAAGCCGGTGTTCGTGCATATCCCGATGGCGGTGTTGGGCGAGGGCTGCTCGGCCTTCGACCGCAATCTGAACGCCCTGCTCGCTCGGAAGCGCCGCCTGTTCCAGGATGCGCTAATGCCGCCGGCAGCAACGGACGAAGACCGGAACGAGCTGTTTACGGCGACGGTGACGTCGGCGGCATAGACCCGTCCCTGCGGCATCAGCGAATGATCAGGGTTTTCAAATATACGGCACTACCTCGGCCACTTTTCGGAACGAACCTGCCCCAAGTGGGGCGTTCCGGAGCTTTAGATGAAGGCATTCCCGATGCCTTCATCTATCTAAAGATAGCGATCCCCAGGGACAAATTTCCTTGGCAAAACAATAGGTTACGTCGGGACGAAAAGCGGGGACAGGGATCAGGCAGCCACTGATTTATCTGAGATAAATCAATGGCTTAGAAAATCCCCGGCAACTCTGATCCCGGCTGGGGACGCGGGAACCGGGGATGTTTCCTAACCTCGGCTACTCCTCATCGCTACCATCATCGACGCAGGCATCCTCGACCGGTTCCGGTGCGCCAGCCTTCACACGTCCGACACCGCGAGCAAAAGGCCCACCTGGTACATCAAGCCACTTAGGTACAGAGCTCCCCTTCGCAGCACACTTGCGAATGCGATCAAAAGCAAGGAGCTTTCTAACGATACCCTCGAGGGTGTCCCGCGATGACTTGGAAAGCACCGGTCCCAGCAGCTTACGATTCGGATACACCCCTTGATCCTTACCGGTGTGCTGAAATGGGTGCCCGACTTCAGCAAAATGCCGAATCTTGTCGACCATCAGCTCCATCAGCAATTCTTCAGATTGACGTCCTCCGCGAAGCTGTTGGGTGATGTCAACGAGGAGGCCGACTTCGTTGCGGACATAGGTCCGTGTCTCGCGGTCGGCTTTGGCATTGGCTTTGACGACCGCGCCATGCAGGACCTGATTGGGAGAATAGGGCCGGTTACGAATCTTCAGAATCGATCGTGCGACACTTTCTTCGGCGGGCCAGAGCGCGTAAGCGCAACGCACACCGTCGACCAATGCGGACGTGCCGCGGATCGCCTCACGCGCTTGCTCGGGAGTGGTGACCGACTTGCCGTTGGCGGGCTTACGCATGTGGTGATTGATGATAACGGCTGCCCCGGTTTCACGGGCGAGTCGCGCAAACTGGGCCATTGCGTAGGCAGCGCCAGTGGTATCTGTCGTGAGGTCACCTTGCAGGAATACCTGCAGCGGATCGATCACCACCAGTTTCAGGTCCTCAATGGCCATCAAGTCGCGCTGAATCCCCTCGAAGAAGGTGGTCGTACTCACCTGCCCCTTGTTCATCGTCACCAGGGGCTGAGCGCCGCCAAAGTCGATCAAGGGCACGATCTTAAGGTTATCATTACCGCAATGGCGATTGCCCGGGTCGAGGTTGCGAAGTCGCTCATGAATGGTGTCGGAGTCGTCCTCCCCGAGATACATGACCACTTTGCCCGTTGTCTTGATTGCACCGCCAAACGCTGTCTCTTCGCCGCCGAAAGCGGTGCTGGGCGCTCCAGCAGCTACCTTGATCGCCAAGTCGAGGGTCATCATGCCTTTTCCGGCATCTCCCATAGCTGAAAAGAGCGTCACCATACCGAGTGGAAGGATGCCGTCCACCAAGTACTGACGCACTTTCGGGGCGCCGCGGAACATGTCGCGAGCTGGAGAAATGGCTACCAAGCCGGGGTAACCCGATGACGGATTAAGGGCAGCGACGACCTTCCGCGTACCGCTGCGCACCCACGCACGGATGCTGTCCAGAGTCCAACCCATACCCTTGCCGCACGGATCATAGGGAGCGGCCAGATCGGCGACGTCTGTGCCGTCGCGCCACTGTTCTTTTGGGGTCAGGATGGCGACAGTCGCCGCGCCGGCCCGCATGATTGCCTCGCCGGCCTTCTCCGCATACTCACAGCCCACCTTGTCCTTGTCGGGCCAGATGATGACGCGCTTGCCGGCCAGCGGCGACCAGTCAGTTTTGTCGGTCGGCGCCTTCGCTCCGCCCAGCGCCGACGTCGCCGGTAGGCCCAGCGCCCACAGCGCGTCGGCCGCCTTCTCGCCTTCGACCAGGATGACCTCGTCGACGTTCGCCAGCTCCGGCATGCGGTAGAGGGGGCGCGGATCCTGCGGTGCCGACCAGCGCCGTTCGCGGGTGAACCATTGGCGATAGGTCTTATTGACCTCGCCCGTCTCCGGATCGACCGGGTCATAGCGGTAGACGCGGCAGATTTCCGCGCCGGCCATGTCGTGATAGACCCACATGCCGGTGTGCATGCCCAGCTCGTCGGTCGGCGGCGCCTTCATCGGCTGCCAGTCGCTGGTCGGCTCGCCCGGCGTCGGCGCCGCGTTGACATAGCGGTGGCTCATCCCGCCGAGCCATGCCTTGATGGAGTCAAGAACCTGCGGGAATTGCGTCCTGGCGTTCATGCCATGGCAAGCAGCCCACAAGGTCAGGATGTCGCCGCCTTCCTGCGAGTCAGCCGCGTTGCCGTGGTCGCACCAGACGCCTTTCTTTTCACCCGTCAGCTCGATTTCCAGGCTGTCGCCCGGCTCGCCGGCGGTGTTGCCGATGACGAACTTCCGCCCGACGCGCTTGCCCTTCGGCAGCAGGTAGGTCAGCACGTCAGGCAAGGCGCCCAGCAAGATCTCCTTGATGGCGTCCTTCGCCCCTTCCTGCTGCGGCGAGTCCGGGATTTCGATCTGGTTAGGCGCATCATTGAAGTCCAGCCACGCTTTCGGGCGGATGACGTTGTCATACATGGATTGTTTTCCAGTGGGGGCCTGCCCGAGCCGCCATGCGCCACCAAGCGTGGGGCGCATCAGCGCAGATCGGGCTTCTGGAAATGCTATTGTGCGCCGAACCCCTACCTTGCCCGCACCTTTCGGCAAAAAATTGGATTGCTCGGTCGGCGCTCGGAGCTAGCTCATTGTCAAAGCGACTCTGATTACGCCAACCCTCACAAAGTTAAGAAATATTTTTGCCAACTCCGTAAATAATATAGGGCCCTTACGTCACATGGCAAAGCATGAGATTGAAAGATGCATGCATTTATCCAGACTTCGGCCGCCTAACCTCCAAGATCGCCGCCAGCTGTAGAACCGCTAATTCCAAATCTTCTTGATTTAACCTTCGAGCTATAGCTTTCACTCGCCCTTCTAATATAAAACGCTTATCTTCAATAGGTTGGTCGGCATCCTCAAAAAAATACTGAATCGGGACATCAAGATGCCGACCGAGTTGCTCCAGCGTGTCGATCGTCGGAAAGGTGCGGCCTCGTTCGATGTTGGACACGGCCTCGACCGTCCGGCCGACCAGATCCGCCAATGCCTCTTGGGTAAGGCTGCGGGCCACCCGCGCCTCCTTGACCCTCAACCCGACACGCTGCTTCAAGCTCAATGACATGAGCCGGATCATTACGCCGTTATAGCGCCTTGACCACGATCCACCAGATCGGTATTCGTCGATCAGAACGAACCAATGGACCGGCATGAGCCCATGCAAGCCGACAAACACATCAGCGGCGAACATCTCTCCGTCAGCAGTGTCTCCATCAGTGGCAACACCGGGTCCGGCCCGCGGCCCTGTCGGTTACGCCGCTTACCTCGCCAGTCCTCAATGGCGCGCTCTGCGGCGTGGTGCGTTCGCCCGCGATGCGGGCGGTGCGTCCTGTGTAACGCGACAGACCAGCTGGAAGGGCACCACCGCGTTTACCCGCCTGGCGGCGACTGGGCCAAGGATCGCCTGGAAGCCGTGACGACGCTGTGTGCGCCCTGCCACGAGACCGTGACCGGCATGCTGCGCGGCCGCCGCTACGCCACGGCCACGGTCAATCTCGCCGACACCCAGCCAAGCCGCCCCCGTCCGCGGCTGGAGGCCCCCGATGTATCAGCCCCTGAGCTTCCAGATCACCGGCGTCTCACCCCTCCTCATGCACAACGGCCGGCTGGCCGATCCGCTCGACCCGCTGGTCAAGGACATCAAGAAGCTGAGCAGCAAGCGGCCGAAGACAGAGGCCGATCTGGAGCGGATGGCCAAGCTTGAGTTCCTCGGCTCGCTGTACCTACATGGCGGTGAACCTTGCCTCCCCGGCGAGTTGATCGAGGCGGCGCTGATCGACGGTGCCAAGCGCAAACGCCGCGGGCCGCTGGCCAAAGCGGGCATCCTGTGTGACGGCAACATCCCGCTTCAGTATGACGGCCCCCGTGAGCCGGAGGCGTTGTGGGATGATAGCCGCTTCCGCTTTCGCACGGGCGTCCGGGTCGAGCGCCTGCGGGTGATGCGTGTCCGGCCGCGCTTCGACGACTGGAGCGCTGCGGTCACCATCCAGTTCATGCCGTCGCTGCTGAGCGAGGATGACATCCGGGACATCATTCGCACCACCGGCGAGGTGGTCGGCCTTGGAGATTGGCGCCCCAAATTCGGGCGCTTCACGGTGCATTGAGGGGCCGACCGGCGCCTCGATGCGACCTTGGCGTGGCACGGATCGGCGTGGCATGGCAAGGCTGGGCATGGCAGGGGAAGGGCGGCACCAGCCGCCCTTCATGCCGCGGGATGGTCCCGGTATGATCCGACGCGGTACCGCGGCACTATCCCCCTTCGACATCACACCGAGCCATCATGACGGAACAGGCACCTCCGCCGACGGAAATGCAGGATGAGCCCTGGCGGCCGTTGTTCGATGCTATCGTCGATCGGCTGCAGTTGTCCGATCCCAACAGGATTGCGGCATGGCACCTCTACGTCGAGCAACTTCCGGCCTTGGCGGCGTCCCAGGCAGCCATCGACCAAACGCCCGCCCCCAGCGCCACCCGCGACCGGATGAAGCGCGTCATGGCGGCCTGCGACGCCCTGCTGGAGGCCCTTCAGGACGACACACCGCAGGATGGACGCCTCCGTCCCGTCCCGCAGCTTCTGTGGGGCTTGGCCGCGCAGTTGGCGCCGGACGATCCCAATGCCGCCGTCATCGGCGGACAGGCAGACCACGCGCTTGAAGATGCCTTCAGCGGCGTACTGATGCTGCGCGCCGCAGCCGAGCTGGTACGGGATGCCGAAGCGGACCGCGTCGCCTCCGGCGTCGGTGGAACGCGCCACAAGGCCGCGGCCGGCTACCACATGACCTTCGACTTCCTGCTGGACGTCTATGAGGCGATCAGCGAGCGGCCGCTCGGGACCTCCTGGGACGACATGAGCGGGGCCGCCGGCGGGCCGCTGGTTGACTTCCTCCAGCTCTGCCTACAGGCGCTGGGCTACACGCCAACCAAGAACGCCCCGCGCACCGCAGTAAGGCGCGCCATCAAAGCCCGGCGAACCGACCCGAACAAATCAGCTGCGCCGCAAAGCTGATCTGGCCCTTTCGGCACAAGCGTCCAGCTTTGGCACGAAGAGGGGATGACCCACCATGTCCTCTCCCCCGACACCGCCACCCCCTGCACCCCTCCTGAATCCGAGGTTGCGGTCGAGCGCCTGCGTGCGCTGGCGCGCCTGCTGGGCCGCATGGCGGCGCGGGAATACCTGGCGGCTTCGGGCGAGGCGACGCAGCCCCCGAAGCCGGAATGACCAAGCCCCCTTCCCGTCCCGCCGCCCTGCTGACCATCCCTGAGGTCGCCGAGCGCCTGCAGGTCAGCATCAAGACCATCCGCCGCTGGATCGCGTCGGGCGACCTGCCCACCGTCCGCCTCGGCAGTCAGATCCGCATCCAGCCGAAGGACCTCGACATCTTCCTGCGGCAGCGCTGGATCAGCTGACCACCGCTGTCCATCCTTGTCCAGTAGTGGCAAGGACTTTGACGATCACCGGGAAGAGGTAGCCCTCGTATTTTCGAACCAAAGACGTGCTACGTCTTCCCGATCCGGACTTCCTGTCCACTCCTGTCTTCCCGAGGCCACGGATGACCACCTCCACCACTTCCCAGATTCCGCCCAGCCTGCCTGCGGTGCTTGATATGCGATCTCTGGCCGACCTGCTGACGCGCGTCCTGGCCGACCCCGCCCTGCCGCCGCAGCGCGCTCGGGACCATGCCTCCTCCCTGCGCCGCTTCGGCCGCATCGTCGGACGCGACCTCGCCGCCATCCCCGCCAGCTTTGATGCGCTGCGCCCGCTGATCGCCTCCGTCCATCCGGCGGCCCACGGCCTGTCGCTCAAGCGCTGGCAGAACATCCGCTCCGCCGTCAGCACCCTGCTGCGCCACTATGGCGCCACCGCGATCCATCGGCGCCTCGCCTGCCACCTGCCGGAGCCCTGGTACAGCCTCCGCGCGGCGGTCACCGACCCGGCGATGCAGCGCGGCCTCGCCCGTTTCCTGCGCTACTGTGCCGACCACGACATCGCGCCGGACGCCGTGTCGGACGCCACCTTTACCGCCTTCGCCACTTCGCTGACGACTGGCACCCTCGTCGCCAAGCCGCAGCGGGTCGAGCGGATGGCCCGCCAGCAGTGGAACCAGGCCGTCGCCGCCGCCTTGCCCGGCTGGCCGATCACGCCGGTGCCGGACACCAGCAATCGGGACGACTACCAGCTGCCGTTGGAGCGCTTCCCGCCGTCATTAGCCACCGATCTGGCGGCATGGATGCGGCGGCTGTCCGGCGCCGACCCGCTGGACGAATTCGGCCCGGCCGTTGCGCCCCAGCTCGCTGAAGACCGCCCGCGGCCATGTGCTGCGTTTCGCCGCTGCCCTCGTCCATGCCGGCGAAGACCCCCAGGCGTTGACCACGCTGGCGGCGCTGGTGGTGCCGGAGCGCTTCAAGATCGCCCTGCTGTGGCTGATGACCCGCCGGGGCGGCGCCAGCCCCGGCCTGATCGAACAGGCGAAGTGCCTGCTCGCCGTCGCCCGCCACTGGGTTCAGGTACCGAAAGCCGACCTGGAGCGGCTGAACAAGCTGGTCGCCAAGCTCGGCAGCCGCCGCAAGGGCATGACCGAAAAGAACCGCGCCCGACTGCGCGCCTTCGACGACCCCAAGCACCTGCTGGCCCTGCTCACCCTGCCGGAGCGGCTGATGGACAAGGCCGACCGCATGGCGGCGCCCAGCCGCCGGGAAGCCCTGATGGCGCAGACCGCGGTGGCCGTGCAGATTCTGCTGTTGGTGCCGTTGCGCCGCCTCAACCTGCTGCGGCTGGACGTCCATCGCCATCTCTGCCGCAGCCGCTCCGGGCGTCACGCCGTCGTCCATCTCGTCATCCCGGCGGAGGAGACCAAGACCAGCCAGCCGATCGAGGCAGTGCTGCCGGAACCGCTGGTGCGGATGATCGACCACTTCATGACGCGCTACCGTCCGCTGCTGACGCCAGACACCGGCGGCCTTCTATTTCCCGGACGCGATGGCGGCTGCAAGCACATCACCGCTTTGACGGCGCAGATCGAGCGGGCGGTCCGCGACCACACCGGCCTCGCTGTCAATCCGCACCTGTTCCGCCACCTTGCCGGCAAGCTCAGCCAGCAGTTCGATCCCGGCAATTACGAGCTGTCGCGCCAGCTCCTCGGCCATCGCTCCACCGACACGACGGTGACTATGGCCCGACAATCACGGTGAGAATGGCGACAATCAGGATGAGAATGGAATGCCGCCGTCGTGTCGGAGGACGGGCGTAGCCCGAC
>NZ_LGQU01000195.1:0-9754 GCF_003115935.1 Azospirillum sp. TSH20 | reverse complement strand
CCGACACCGAAGCAAATCCATAGCCCTTCAAACCATCTGGGGATTTTTCGACCGACCGTTCTGGGGAAGCTTCATTCGGCCTTTACATCGGGAAGCGTCAGATTTTGTCCGCCAAGGATATAGCGCTCGCCCACCACGCCGCGTTCGGCCGCCAGAATCATGCCGTCGGCGACATCGCGGACATCCACCAGGTTGAGGTTACAGTTCAGGATCAAGCGCGGCCCGCCATCCAGGAACAGACGCAACATGGCGGTCGGCGGTGTCGGTGTGTGGTCGCCGGGACCGATTGGTGCGGTCGGATTGACGATCACGACAGGCATTCGCTCGGCCGCCGCCAAGGCTTCTCTTTCGGCCAGATATTTCGAGCGGCAATAGGGACCGGCCATCGCCTCATGCCCAGGGTGGGAGCCATCGTTATCCGGCCTCCCGTGGTTCAGCACGCTCTCTGTCGAGCAATGGATGAACCGGCGCACGCCAGCCTCCATCGCGGCCGCGAGCACGATCCGTGTGCCGCCATGGTTGACCGCGTCGAACACGGACGGATCGCGATGCCAGAGCTGTGCCATTGCAGCAAGATGGAAGACTTGCCTGACCCCGTCGCAGGCTTCCGCCACCGCTTCGTGGTCCAGCACCGAGCCGTGCAGAAAGGTGACATTGGGCCGGGTCGTGCGGGGAGGGGCCGTGTCCAGGATCCGCACGTGCTCGCCACGGTCCACCAGAGCCGCGACGAGATGGCTGCCGATGAAGCCGCTGCCACCGGTAACGAGCGACGGCGCCATGCCGGTCAGCTCCGGTTGAGCAGCTGTTCGGCTTTGGCGTTCAGATCGCGCGTCAAACCCTGGAGCCCACCGTTGCGCAGGGATGACTGGAAATCCGCACGTTGTGACGCGATCTGGCTGATGGTGCCCTTGGCAAGCACGTCGAGGATCTTCCAACCGCTTCCCTCCTGCCGCAGCACATAGGTGAGGCGCACAGGAGATTTGCCGGGCTTTCTCAGATCGGTATCCACCAGCATCGTGCCGCGCGTTCCCGGCCGCTCTCCGACAATGTCGATGGTCTGCCCCTCGTAGCTGTTGAAGCGATCGACATACTGGGCGGCGCTTCGCCGGGTGAACGCATCAAGTGCTTGATGCTGTTCCGCCTCGGTGGCCTTGTCGAAATAAGGTGCCGCTACCACGCGCAATGCAGTGTCCAGATCGAAGATCTCCTGCATGAGGGGAAGGAAGCGTTGCAGCCGGCTGCGTGCCGGCTCGTGCCCACCGCTCTTCATCAGATCAAGAAGCGCTTGGTTCAGCCGGGCTATCGGGGCGGCGACCGGAGACGCGACCTCGGCCGGTGCCGGGCAAGGAACAAACAACAGCACCGATAACGCTAGAAGCGCCAGTACGGCAAAGCAGCGCGCCGGCATCGACGCTCCAACCAGGGGCATTCCCATTTGATCTGGTTCCCTCCTCCTGGGTCAGGACGCTTCTGCAAGCCGGCAACATGCCGGGATTTGCATGCCGCGCTTTTCAAGGCGCGAAGAGGATTATGCGCCTCTCCGTCCAACTTGGCGTGGAGACAAGAAGAGCTACCCGTAAACACCAAAAAGCAGTTTGGCAACATTAGCACAGCTTCATGGGGATTTGCGATCTAATAGGAATCAAGCGCTGGCTTCCAATATATCTATTGTGTGAAGGCAGCAACGGATTGGAAGTCGGTGGATTGCAGAGTTACCTCTCCATCGATCTGCTCTAGAACCAAGCTCACCAGATTTTCATCAAGTCGATGGCGAGAAAGCAATTTGCCATTCTGGTGCTGTGGATTCTGGAGAGAGACTGGGCGTGGAGGAACAGGTTCTTACCATCGAAGGTCTTTCGGAATCGAGGGGTATCCGACCTTCTGGATGATGTGCGGACAGCAGCAAACACGCATAGCATTCGTCAGCGTGCAGCAAAGGGAGACTTCCCCATGAGCCGCGAACCGAACTGCTGGCGGGACTGGCTTCCAAGTGCCAACCATCCGCTCTACGGCTGCGATGCATTGACGCTTTTTAAGGTGGTCGTGGACAATGGCGGCGTGGATGCGCGCCATGTTCCGACGCTTGCCGCAGTGTTCGCGTCTGCCCTGCTGCGGGCACCGTTCTCGTTGGCGGAGCGGGCTTGGGTGGCTTGGAGGCTCCGACGTCTCGGTCCGATGCCGGCGCCGGTTTTCATCCTGGGCCATTGGCGCAGCGGTACCACGCACCTCTACAATCTGCTGAGCCGCGATCCGCAATTCGGGTTCATCTCGCCGGTGGCCGTGGGGCTGCCGTGGGACATGATGGGGCTCGGTTCCGTGCTGCGCCCCGTTTTGGAACGGGCCCTGCCGGATCGCCGCTACATCGACAATGTCGCTGTTCGGCCCGACTCGCCGCAGGAGGACGAGATCGCGTTGGCGAACATGTCGCCGCTGTCCTTCTATCATGGGCTCTACTTTCCAAGGCATTTCGGCAGGAACCTGCAACGCGGCCTTTACCACGAAGGCTGTACGGCGGCGGAGACGGAGGGCTGGCGCCGCCGCTTCGTTCATCTGCTGGAGAAAGTGTCACTTGCCCAGGGCGGGCGGCGCCTTCTGATCAAGAATCCCGTCTACAGTGCCCGCGTCGCCATGCTGCGGGAAATCTGGCCCGACGCACACTTCATCCACATCCACCGCGACCCGCGGGCGGTGTTCGTGTCCACGGTGCATTTCTACCGCACGCTGCTGGACAAGCTGGCGCTCCAGCCCTACGGCCACATCGATGTGGAGCAGGTGGTTCTCGACCACTATCCCCGGATCATGCAGGCGTTGCTGGATGATACTGCCGACCTGCCGCCCGACCGTTTCGTCGAGGTGGCGTTCGAGAGGTTCGAGCGCGAACCGTTGGCGGAAGCGGAGCGCATCTACCGCAGGCTCAATCTTCCAGGCTATTCGGCAGCCGAGCCGCGCTTCAAAGCCTATCTGGGCGAGGTGCGCGGCTACGCCAAGAACGAACACCGGCTGTCCGAGGCCGGACGGGAGCGGGTGGAGCGTCGGTGGAGTCCCTTCATCGACCGCTGGGGTGCGCCGGCGGTCACACCATGATCCGTCCGCTAGTGATCGGGCTGATGGTGCTTGTGGGATTGAAGGAACTGGCTTTCGCGGATTGTCGGGCGGTGGCGGTCACGGCGGGTGGCCGGCCGGTGTTCGGCATCGAGGACTTGGTGGTGGATCAGGCTCTCGGGCGGGCGGTCCTTTCCACTCACGACCGGCGGGCGGTTTCGGAGAAGGCCGGCGGAGGGCTGTTCCTGCTCTCTTTGGCGGCACTCGCCGGGGAGCGGGCCGAAGCCGTTGAGTTGAGCGCCGGCTTTCATCCGGACGGTGGATTCCGGCCGCATGGCATGGACCTGCGGGTGGAGACGGACGGAAGCCGTTCCGTGCTGGCGATCAACCGGCGCTGGACCGGCGACACGGTGGTCGAGCGCTTCTCCCTCTCCGGTGACGACCTGCGCCATCTGGGTACGGTGGAAAGTCCGTTTCTGTGCCGTGCCAACGACGTGGCGTTCCTGGAGACCGGCCGCTTCCTCTTCACCAGCGACCATGGCGGCTGCGGCGGGATGGCGGCCGGCCTGGAGAATATCCTGAACCTTCGCCACGGTTTCGTCGGCCTCGTGGACGAGGGGCGGGTGCGGATGCTGGCGACGGGGATCGGCTTTGCCAACGGCCTGCTGCCGGATGTCGCCGCCGACCGCCTGTTCGTCGCGGCAACGCGGGAGGATGCTGTGCTCGTCTACCGGCTGTCGGCACTGTTGGCGGGTGACGGTGCGGCCGTGCCGGAACGGATCGCCGTCCCCGGCGGACCCGACAATCTGAGCCGCGCGGTCGGCGGAGCGTTGGAGGGCCGAGTGCTGGCCGCGGTGCATCCGTCGTTGCTCGCGCTGGCCCTGCACCGCTTCGGGCATCGCATCGGCCTGACGGACATGACGGCCACGCCGACACGCATCGTTGCGCTCGGGGCGGACGGGGCAGGGCAAGTCGGGGTGGGCCGAACCAGGGCCGAGGTGGTCGTCGAGGATGACGGGCGGCGCCTGCCGGGCGCCACCGTGGCGGCCGCTTGGCGCGGCGGGCTCATCGCCGGGTCGGCGACGTCGGATCGGCTGCTGGTGTGTGGCGATGAACCCAGCGGTGCCATCCGATCATCAGGCTGGGCAGCACCAGCAGTGCCGAGATAATTGTGAACAGGATGGCGATGGCCAGCAGCATGCCCATGCTGGACAGGCCCCGATGGCTGGAAATCGCAAGGGTGGCAAATGCCGTGCTGGTGGTCAGCGTGCTGACCAGCACGGCAAGGGGCGTGCTGGTGACCAGCAGCTCAATCCCATAATTGGTCCCGTGTGTTCCGCTCCGCTCCAACTCCTGCCCGCGTGCCACCATGTGGATGCTGCTCGACACGCCCAACGCGAACAGCAGCGGCAGGACGATGACGTTGGCGAAGTTGAAGGGGATGTCCAGCAGGCCCGCCACCGCCATGGTCCACAGCGCCGCGATGACGAGCGGGACCAGGATCAGCACCATGCCCGACAGGCTCCGCTGCACCGCCAGCAGCACCAGCGCCATCAGCACGAGCGTCAGTGCCGTCGCCTCCGCGAAGGCGCGCAGAACGATCCGCCCGGCCTGGGTTACCGTCACCGGTGCTCCCGTGGCGTGTGGCGCCACCGCCAGCACGGCGTTGGCGAAGCGCGCCATATCGCGGCTATCGGAAATATCGTGGGTGGGCAGCGCCTCGACTCGCGCCTGCCCATCCGGTGCGATCCAACGGCGGCGGATGGAGTCCGGCACATCCTGAGCGGTCACCGGTCGCTCCACATCCAGCCCCTCCCGCAGCCGGCCCAGCAGCGGCGGGATGCCGCCGGTCAGCGCGCGGTCGAGTTCCGTTAACCCCTCTTCCCCGCCGGATGAGACGCGTTCGAGCGCTTCGGCGAAGCGCTGCGCCGCCGCTCGGGCTTCCGGATTGCCGGTGTCGCCCTGCGCGAACCGGGCGAGATCGTTGCGCAGCGTCGCCACGGCTTCGGCACGGTCGGCGGGGGAGAGTGCAGCGACTTCCGCAGGCGAGGTGAGGCTCGGCCCCAGAAGCAGGGCCATGTCCGCGATGATGGGCAGCTTGGCATCCTGTTCCTTGGGAATGAAGCTGGCGAATGTGCGCGCCCCGCTGACCTGCTCGTTGTCGCGCAGCTGGTCGGCGATAGCCTGGGCCGAGGCCAAGTCCGACTGCAGGATGTTGACCGAGTAGGGGGAGGTTCTTGGCACTTCAGCCAGCTCGCGGTAGGTGCGCACCGCTTCGGTGCGCCGGTCTTGCAGGTTCAGCGGATTCACGTCGAGCCGGACCAGCGGCAGGGCGGCGAGCGAAGCCAGCGCGGTGAACGCGGTGACCCCCAGCAGCGCGCTGTTGTGCCGGGTCATCCAGGTGGCGTAGGCGCGGTCCTCGCGCTCCACCCGCACCACGCCGGGGCCGGGGGGCATGAGGATGAACAGAGCCGGCAGCAGCGTCAGGCTGATGAACAGCGCCACCACCATGCCGAGCGCCGAGATCACCCCGAACTCGGCCAGCCCCATATACTCGGTCGGCACAAAGGACAGGAAGCCGATGATGGCGCACAGCGTGCTGAGCGACAGCGGCCCGCCGACGCTCCGCGCGGCCTCCAGAACAGCGGCCGGCGGGGGATGGCCGCGGCGCCGCTCCTCCTGGTAGCGCAAGCCGAGATGGCTGCCGAAATCGTCGCCCAGCCCGAAGAAGATCACCGCGCAGGTCACCGAGATTAGGTTGAGCCGCCCCACCACCGCCGCCGCCAGCCCGGCGCTCAGTGTCAGACCGATCATCAGCGTGATCATCATGGCCGCGATCATCCGCCATGAGCGCATCCCAACGGTCAAAACCGCCGTGACCAGGATGAAGGACAGGATGGTGGCGATGCCCGCCGTATCGGCCACCGTGTCCAACTCCGTCTGGCGGAGCACGATGGCACCGGTCACGCGGGCGTCCACCCCGCTCCCCTCCGGTTCTCCCTTCAAGGCATCGATGGCACGGCGCACCGCGTCCACCGCCGGCCGGCCACGCCCGAACGCCGTATCGGCCAACACCGCCTGCGCAGTGACGAAGCGCCGGTCGCCGAACCGCTCGTCGTCGTTCAGTTTGACCAGCCCGGTCCATGAAACCGGCTCCGGCCGGCCTGAGGTCACGCTGTCCGTCGCGTCGGCAAGCCGGCCGAGAAGGTCCGACAGGGTGGCCGGCGCATCCTCGCCCGCGTGCTCTAGGACAAGGCCGAACATGCTCGCCAGTCCGCGCAGGTTGGGGGCTTCGTTCAATGTGCCCAGCGCCGCCTGTGCCCCGGCGAGGCGCGTCGCCAGATCCTGGAGGATCAGCGGGTCCAGGAACAGCAGTCCGTAGCGTCGGAAATAGGGATCGGCCGAGGGCACCTCCACATCGGCCAGGGACTCCGGGTGTTCGCGCATCAGTTCGGCCAAGCGGGTCGCCGCCGCATCGGATTGGTCCGATGAAGGGGAATCGACCACGACGACGATCTGATCATCGGCGAAGGGAAACGCCCGCCGGTAGGCTTCCGCGTCACGCCGGAAGGGAGCCTCGGGCGAGATCATGTCGGTGGTGCTGGTGTTGATGCGCAGCCCTTCCACCGAATACCAGCCGGCCAAGCCGGCCAGCAGCAGGTTCAGGACAACGGTGGTGATGGGCCAGCGGCACGCCGCCACGCTCCAGGACTCTAAAAAGGCTCTAGCAAGCTCTGTCAGCCGTCGCAGAGTAGAATGGGGCACGTGGGCGCTACCTGTCGTTGGACAACGCGGAGCGGGATTGAATCGGTCGGCAAATTGATCCCGATTATTCCTTGGCGAACTTTTGGAAGCCGATGGGGAAGTGTAGCATTCGGTATCCATGTGCGGTGTGGCCGACTGTGGCCGAGGGGTGGTACCCAATGCGCGTGGCGATAATTTTGGTCATTATTCTGTCTGCCACATTTGCGGATGCCGCTGATGTCCTGGTGAGCGTGCGCAGCGTGGCGGATGACCGTGGCGAGATCGTCGTCGGCATCTGCTCCGCGGACATGTTCATCGGCGGCACCTGCGCCTTCGCGGCACGGCACCGGCCCGACCGGGAGCTGTATCGGTGAGGGTGCCCGGCGTCATGCCGGGAACCTATGCGGTGCGTGCCTGCCACGACCAGAACGGAAACCACCGCATCGACCGCAATCTGTTGGGCAATCCCCCTGGAGGGCTATGGCTTTGGAAACGACGCGCGCGTCATGCTTGCCCCGCCAAGCTTCGCCGATGCCTCGATCACGGTGGGCGAGGGCGGGGCGGAGACGGGATTGACGCTACGCTATTGACGGTCATGGGGAGGCGCCGGGGCCGCTGAGTGCGATGCGGGCCAGCTTCAGCGGATGTGCCAGCGCGTCGGCGACCGCCGTCGGTTCATAGCCGCAATGGGCCATGCAGTTGGCGCATTTTTCATGATTGCCGGTGCCGTAGCGGTCCCAATCGGTCTCCTCCATCAACTCCCGGAACGAGGCGGCGTAGCCCTCGCCCAACAGATAGCAGGGGCGCTGCCAGCCGAAGATGTTCCGCGTCGGCGTGCCCCAGGGCGAGCAGCGGTAGGGCTGGTTGCCGGCCAGAAAGTCCAGGTACAGTATCGAATGGTTGAGCGGCCAGCGCTTTCCGCGACCCAGGAGGAACACGGCGCGGAACAGCTTGTGCGTCCGGCTGCGGTTCAGAAAATGCTCCTGGTCGGGTGCATGCTCATAGGCATAGCCGGGTGCGATGGTCACGCCCTCGACCCCCAGCGTCTTCAGCCAGTCGAGGAAGGCGGCGGTCTGTTCCGGCTTGCTGTCGTCGAACAATGTGGTGTTGACCCCGACGCGGAAGCCACGCGCCTTGGCCGCGGCGATGGCGGTCAGGGCGCGATCGAACACGCCGGGCTGGCAGACCGCCTTGTCATGCTGCGGGCGGAAGCCGTCCAGGTGAACGGAGAAGGTCAGATAACGGCTGGGCTCGAAAAGGTCGAGTTTCTTCTCCAGCAACAGTGCGTTGGTGCACAGATACACATATTTGCGCCGCGCCACGATTCCGGCGACGATGGTGCCGATGTTCTTGTGCAGCAACGGCTCCCCGCCGGGGATGGACACGACTGGTGCGCCGCATTCATCGACGGCGTCCAAACACTGCTGGACGCTCAGCCGGCGTTTCAGGACGGTGTCCGGGTAATCGATCTTGCCGCAGCCGGCGCAGGCGAGGTTGCATTGGAACAGGGGCTCCAGCATCAACACCAGCGGATAGCGCGTCCGGCCGGCCAGGCGTTGCCTGAGGACATAGCTGGCGACGGAAAGCTGTTGGTGAAGGGGAACCGGCATCACTTACTCCCGCTGATGGGCAGTGGCTCAGGCGACGCGGTCGGGATCCAACTCCGACGGAAGGCGGAAGCGGACATTTTCGACGACACCGCTCAGCGTCTCCAGGCGGATCGGCCGCAAGCTCGCAAGGTAATCGACCACCCCCGACACCAGCACTTCGGGAGCCGAGGCCCCGGCGGTGATGCCGATGGACGAAGCCCCGTCGAACCAGGCGCTGTCGATCGCGCCGGCGTCGGCGATCAGGTGGCAGGGCTTGCCCATCTCTGCTCCGATCTCCCGCAATCGGTTGGAGTTGGAGCTGTTGGCGGCGCCGACGACCAGCACAACGTCGACACGCTGCGCCAACTCGCGCACCGCCACCTGTCGGTTCTGCGTCGCGTAGCAGATGTCGTTGACCTGTGGGCCGACGATGCGCGGGAAGCGTGCGACAAGCGCCTTGATGATCTCGCGGGTGTCGTCGACACTGAGGGTGGTCTGCGTCACATAGGCGATACGGTCGGGATCGCGTGGTTGGAAGCCCATAACGTCGGCGACCGAGGAGACGAGGTGAACGGTTCCGTCGATCTGTCCGATCGTCCCATCCACCTCCGCGTGCCCCTTGTGACCGATAAGGACGACATCGAATCCGTTCGTGGCATAACGCCGGCCCTCACGGTGTACCTTGGTCACCAGCGGGCAGGTGGCGTCGATCACGTGCAGATCCCGCTCCCGCGCCAAGCTCTCCACCGCCATGGAAACGCCATGTGCGCTGAAGATGGTCACGGCACCGCTGGGGATTTCATCCACCTCATCGACGAACCGGGCGCCGCGCGTGCTCAGGCTCTCCACCACATGCCTGTTGTGCACGATCTCGTGCCGCACATAGACCGGTGGGCCATAGAGCGCGAGTGCGCGTTCGACGATGTCGATCGCCCGCTCCACTCCGGCGCAAAAGCCCCTCGGCTGGGCAAGAACGACGCGTATCGGCCATTCGCTCATGACGCCCCTCACAGCAATGACACCTTTCGGAACGGCCTGCCGGTCTGCCTCCGGTCAGCCCCCGACGACAAGGCAGGGAGCCGAGGCATCCGTCGTGATACCCAACGCGGCAACCGCCGTGGCAACGATGGATCCGGTCGTCAAGCCGGCTTCCGTGTACTGCATCGCCGGCGAGTCCTGCGGAAGGAAACGGTCCGGCAGCACCATCGGACGAACCTTCAGGCCCTTGTCGAGCAGCCCGGCCGTCGCCAGGAATTGCAGCACGAAGCTGCCGAACCCGCCGACCGATCCCTCCTCGATGGTGATCAGCACCTCGTGCTCCAGCGCGAGCCGGCGGACCAGATCCTCGTCCAGCGGCTTGGCGAAGCGGGCGTCGGCCA
>NZ_LGQU01000137.1:0-9982 GCF_003115935.1 Azospirillum sp. TSH20 | reverse complement strand
AGATCGCCGAGGACAAGTCGCTCTACGAGACCGGCACGCTGGTCGAGGTGGAGCATCCGACCCGCGGCAGCTACCTGACGGTCGGCAACCCGATCAAGCTGTCCGACAGCCCGACGGAAGTCACCCGCTCCCCGCTGCTGGGCGAGCACACCGACGAAATCCTGCGCGACGTGCTGGGATTTGACGAACAGAGCATCACCCAGGCGCATGAAAGCGGCGCACTGGGGCCGGCCCAGACACGCATCGCCGCCGATTAGGACCGGGTCACGACCGGGCAACCAGCACCGGCAACACAAAAAAGCATGCACCGAGACTCCGCCCCTTCCAACGACCGTTCGCCTCTGCCCGCCCTGCGGGATTTCAGACTGACAGACAGGAGAGGGACCATTATGACTGTTGTAATCGATCCGGCCCGCGTCGGACGCCCGACCGAGGTGGTGCGCCGCCTTCTCGATGCCGCGAAGGTCGAAGGCCGTACCTCCTTGACCGCACCGGAAGCCAAGGAACTTTGCGATCTGTACGGCATCCCGGTGCCGCGCGAAGGACTGGCCCGCAGCGCCGATGACGCCGTCCGGCTCGCCGAAGGCATGGGGTTCCCGGTGGTGATGAAAATCGTGTCGCCGCAAATCCTGCACAAGACGGAAGCCGGCGGCGTGCTGGTCGGCGTGCCCGACGCCGATGCGGTGCGCGACGGGTACAAGACCATCATGGGTCGTGCACGCGCCTACGATCCGAAAGCCGAGTTGATCGGCGTTCAGGTCCAACAGATGGTGACGGGCGGAACCGAGGTCATCGTCGGCTCGATCACCGATCAGAGCTTCGGCAAGCTGGTCGCTTTCGGTCTCGGCGGCGTGCTGGTCGAGGTGCTGAAGGACGTCACCTTCCGCTTGGCCCCGGTGACACGGGAGGATGCCGAGGCGATGCTCGACGGCATCCAGGCCGCGGACATGCTGAAAGGGGTGCGCGGCGGCAAGCCGGTCGATCGCGCCGCTCTCGCCGACCTGATCGTCAACGTCTCCCGCCTTGTCGACGATGTGCCGGAGATCGTGGAACTCGACCTGAACCCGGTCTTCGCCCGCGAGGACGGCGCCATCGCCGCCGACGTGCGCGTGGTCCTGGACTTCGAGGCGAAGACGCCGCGCTACCGCCCGACGCCGGACCAGATCGTGCGGCAGATGAACCGCATCATGAAGCCGGACGCGGTGGCGGTGATCGGTGCCTCGTCGGAAGACGGGAAGATCGGCAACTCGGTGATGAAGAACCTCATCAACGGGGGCTACAAGGGGAAAATCTACCCGATCCACCCCAAAGCCGACGACATCCTGGGCTACAAGGCCTACCGAAGCGTCAAGGATGTGCCCGGCGACATCGACGTGGCGGTTTTCGCCATCCCGGCCAAATTCGTCGCGCAAGCCCTGACTGAGGTCGGTGAAAAGCGGATCCCCGGCGCCGTGCTGATCCCCTCGGGCTTCGCTGAAACGGGCAATGTCGAGGGGCAGGACGCCATCGTCGAGATCGCCCGTAAATACGACGTGCGCCTGATGGGGCCGAACATCTACGGCTTCTATTATACGCCCAAGAATCTCTGCGCCACCTTCTGCACGCCCTATGACGTGCGGGGCACGGCCGCCCTGTCCTCGCAATCCGGCGGCATCGGCATGGCGATCATCGGCTTCAGCCGCTCGGCCAAGATGGGCGTGTCGGCCATCGTCGGCCTCGGCAACAAGTCGGACATCGACGAGGACGACCTGCTTTATTTCTTCGAGCAGGATGACAACACCCAGGTCGTCGCCATGCATTGCGAGGATCTGAAGGACGGCCGGGCCTTTGCGGATGCCGCCAAGCGGGTGTCCAAGAAGAAGCCGGTGGTCGTCCTGAAAGCCGGCCGGACCTCGATGGGTGCGCGGGCGGCCAGTTCCCACACCGGTGCGCTCGCCGGCAACGACAAGATCTATGAGGATGTCCTGGCTCAGAGCGGCGTCGTCCGCGCCCGCAGCCTTCAGGATCTGCTCCAGTTTGCCCGCGGCATTCCGGTGCTTCCGACACCGAAGGGCGAGAATGTCGTCATCATCACCGGGGCCGGCGGATCCGGCGTGCTGCTGTCGGACGCTTGCGTGGACAACGGCCTGTCATTGATGACGATGCCTCCCGATCTCGACACGGCGTTCCGCAAGTTCATCCCGCCCTTCGGGGCCGCCGGCAATCCGGTGGACATCACCGGGGGCGAGCCGCCGACCACCTACAAGAACACCATCCGCCTCGGTCTGGAGGATGACCGCATCCATTCCCTGATCCTGGGCTATTGGCATACGATCATCACCCCGCCGATGGTGTTCGCACAGCTCGTCGTCGACGTTAAGGAAGAGATGAAGGCGAAGGGAATCGAGAAGCCGATCGTCGCCTCGCTGGCCGGCGACGTACAGGTGGAGGAGGCCGCCGCCTTCCTCTATGAACACGGCATCGTCGCTTATCCCTATACCACCGAAACCCCGGTTGCCGTGCTGGGCGCCAAATACAAGTGGGCCCGTGCAGCCGGCCTCCTCTGACCATGGCCATCGAGCCGACACCGTCGGCGCAGCGGAGGTTCCGTCAGCCGGTTCCGGCTGACATCAGATCAAGCTGACATCAGATCAACAAGGGATGAGACCGGCCATGCTCGATCCAGTGACCTACGATCGGGATCTCAGCGTAGGCGATGTGGCAAAACGCTCAGGAGTCGCGGTTTCGACACTCCACTTCTATGAGCACAGAGGCCTGATAAAAAGCTGGCGCAGTGATGGCAATCAGCGTCGCTATACCCGGGATGTCCTTCGCCGGGTTGCAGTCATAAAGGTCGCGCAACGGCTCGGCCTCTCCCTGGGGTCGATTGCGGCGGCCCTTGACGTATTGCCCAAGGACCGTTCGCCGACCGCCGAGGACTGGAGGAGGATGTCAAGTGCGTGGCGCGATGAGCTGGACGACCGTATCACCAAGCTCGCACGGCTTCGTGATGAACTTGACCATTGTATTGGGTGTGGCTGTCTGTCGATCAGTGACTGTCCCTTGCGGAATCCCTGGGACGTGCTCTCCGCGTCCGGTCCAGGCCCGCGACTGCTCGACCCGCTTTGACCCTTGGTGAACAGCGGTGTCTTGAGTCCTGTCACCCCCAGTTCCACCTGCGGCAGCAGCCCATCCGGAACTGGGGGTGACAGACTTTTGGTGGCAGTCGGGCTTTTGGTCTGCGGCGGTGGATTGCCGTTAGGAGAGCGAATAACCCAGTTTCCGTATCCAGGCCCTGATGCCGCTGGAGGCGGGGACGTCGGCGCCGGCGACCAGATCAACCGTCCGGCGGATGGCGCCGTCATGGTCGACGCGGAGCTGGCCGACGACGTTGCCGCGCACTAGCGGCCGGCCAGTTGCCTCCGCAACGCCTTCATCTCCTCGAAGCGGGCCGTTACGTCACGCATCACCGATGCCATGCCCACCATGATGCCCTGGTCGTTGTAGACCGGAATGATCGTGAACTCCGTCGAGATGCGGTGACCGTCCTTATGCAAGGCGGGAACCGACAGCAGATCACCCTTTCCATAGTGGGTCTGCCCGCTCGCTATGACCCGGTCATAGCCCTCCCAGTGCCGGTCGCGTTGACGTTCGGGAATGATGATGTCCAGGCTCTGCCCCAGCGCCTCGGCCGCACTGAACCCGAAGATGCGCTCCGCTCCCGCATTCCAGAAGCGGATCACGCCATTGCGGTCGGAATAGACAATCGCATCCGCGGCGGCATGGAGCAGAGCGTGACCGAGGCGGTGCTGCTCCTGGATGGAGAGCGAGAGGTCGGAAAAGCGTGAGGTCTCCATGGCGCAGTCTTCTCACTTCTTGTTTGCTTGTTTTTAGGTCGAGGGCAAAAGCCGCCGGCTAAGCGCTGGTCCGCCGCCGGGAACGGCCGAAATATGCGGCGCGCTTATTTTCCAGTTCGGTCGTGTTGCTCCTGAACTTGAACAGGTCCTTGCGGGAGACGAGGCCCAGAAGACGACGGCTGGCCGGATCGATGATCGGCACCCGGCTGACATCATGCTTGATCATCAGGTCAACCAAGCGGCCCAGCACCGTGTCGGGATGCGCCACGACCATCGACCGGTCGGATAGGGCATCGTCGAGAGTCGCTCCACCATCCTGGTCCGAACCGGTCCAGCGCAGGACATCGGTGCGCCCCACCATGCCGATCACGCGACCTTCGCGGTCGACCAGCGGATAGGATTTATGGCGGTGTTCGGCGGTCGTGAAAAAGGCGACGGCCTCGTCCACCGTCATCGTCCCTGGCAAGGTGTCGACCGCAGTCACCATCACGTCCGAGGTTCGCAGAAGCTCGAACGGGTCGGTGCTGTATTCGCGTGTGAGGTGATGGCCACGGCGTGCGATCTTCTCGGTCAGGATCGAACGCTTCAGCAGCAGGACGGTCACCGCGTAGGACGCGGCGGTCGCCGCCAGCAGCGGCAACAGGGTGTCGAGGTTGCCGGTGAGTTCAACGGCGAAGACGATCCCGGTGAGCGGCGAGCGCATCGTTCCACCCATCATCGCCGCCATCCCGAGCAATGCCCACAATGACGGGTCGCCAGGCAGCGCCAGTCCAACCAGCCATCCGGAGGCTCCGCCCAGGATCAGCAGCGGCGCCAGCACGCCGCCGGACGTACCGGAGCCCAGCGCCACGACCCAGATGATCAGCTTGACGACCAGAACACCCAAGACCTCGCGCACTCCGGTTCCAGGTGACAGCAGGTCGCGGATCACGTCATAGCCGACGCCCATCGCCCTCGGTTCGATCAAGCCGCCCAAGCCGACAACGATCCCGCCGATCGCCGGGCACCACATCCAATGGATGGGCAACCGATCGAACAGGTCCTCCACCTTGTAGAGCATGATTGTCATCAGCCCGGATTGCAGACCGGCGACGATGCCAAGGCCGATGCACGCAATCAGCCCCCACCAGGGGAGAGCGACCGGTCCCGTGAAAGGAAACAGGGGGCCGGTGCCGAACAGCAGGGGGCGCCAGGCCGCCGAAATCAGGCAGCCGGCAACCACCGGAAGGAAACTGCGCGGCTTCCATTCGAACAGAAGGAGTTCGACCGCGAGCAGCAGCGCGGCAACGGGTGTGCCGAAGATCGCGGTCATGCCGGCCGCGGCGCCAGCGACCAGCAGTGTCTTGCGCTCGGCGGCGCTCAGATGGAAGCATTGGGCGAAAAGCGAACCGATCGCTCCGCCCGTCATGATGATCGGGCCCTCGGCTCCGAAAGGACCACCGGTTCCGATCGAGATCGCCGACGACAGCGGTTTCAGGACAGCCACCTTCGGCTGCAGCCGGCTTCCGCCGATCAGGATCGCTTCGATGGCTTCCGGAATGCCGTGGCCACGGATTTTGTCGCTGCCGAAGCGGGCCATCAGTCCGATTGCCAGCCCGCCAAGGGCGGGAGCAGCCACCACCCACAGCGATGGCTCCAACACGCCCAGCGACACGTCTGCGGTGCTGAGGCGGCCGAACCAGACCATGTTGGTGACCAGGGCGATCAGCTTGATCAGCACCCAGGCCGCCACCGTCCCTCCGCTGCCGACGAACAGGGCCATGGCGATCAGCATCAGGACGCGGCGATCGGTGGTGAAGTCGGCAAGCATCTTGGACGGCGCCGTACGGTCTTGAACCCTTGAGGACGGGAGCATGCAGAAAGCCAATGAGTTGGGGAAATGCGGGCGATCCGGGGTGAGCGGCGGTACTGGCCGCCCACGCCGTTCCTTGCGTTTATATCGTGATCCGATATATTTCAAGCCGGAACAACGGTCGGGTTGATATGAGCGACGATGAGAGGACAGCCGCAAAATTGGCGGCCGGAAGCAGGATGGATCGGGTCAACGGCCCGATCAGGTCGAGCGATTATCAAGCCTTGGCCGAATTTCGCCACACACTCCGCCGCTTTCTGGCGTTCAGTGAAGCCGCGGCCCGGACCAGCGGCCTTACTCCGCAGCAGCATCAGGCAATCCTGGCGATCAAAGGGCATGGCGATGGTGGAATGAGCATCGGGGACTTGGCCGACAAGCTTCTGGTTCGCCATCACAGTGCCGGCGAGTTGGTAGACCGGCTGGTGAAGGCGGATTTGGTCGTCCGCCTGGAAAGTGCCGACGACCGACGTCGCGTGGTCCTTGTCCTGACGCCACAGGCGGAAGCCGTCCTGGAAGACCTGTCGGCAGTCCACCTGGATGAGTTGAGGAAAACAAAGCCCTTGCTGCTGGCGTTGCTTAACGCCTTGCCCTGAGTAGACAAGAAAATGGCGAGGCTGATGTGATCGGGTCACCGGCCTCAGCAGCGGCTATGGAAATTTTAGATGCAAACCATCGGGGAAATTCGCTGTTGCTCTTTGCGAGTGCACCCTAGGCTTCATGCGATCTGTCACGAGCTGCCGAGCACGGAGTCAGAGATCGCCGTGCAACGATCTCGGCAGATGCGGAAGGCACCGGTGGTTCAGCTTTCGGCGCAGGCTGGAACACGCAATCGAAGAGGCTGAGCATGGAAAACAACAAAACTGCGCAGACCATTGCCGCGGCCAACGGCATCGGGAGCGACGCGGCGTTCGGTGCGGTGACGTCACCGATCTACCTGTCGACCACCTATCGCTTTCCCGGCTTCGAGAAACCCGGATCTTACGACTATTCGCGGACGGCGAACCCGACACGCGATCAGCTTGCCGATACCCTGGTGAAGCTCGAGGGCGGCGCCGGTGCCGTGATCACGGCCACGGGCATGGCTGCGGTCGATCTGCTGCTGACGACGCTCAGTCCAGGGCAGTTGGTGGTTGCGCCGCATGATTGCTACGGCGGCACCTATCGTCTGCTCTCCATGCGTGCGGCAAAGGGCCATTTCGACGTGGTGTTCGTCGATCAGAACGTCGAAGCCAGTCTGGCGGCGGCTCTCGCGCGGCGCCCTGCTCTGATTCTTCTGGAAACCCCGAGCAATCCGCTGATGCGGGTCACGGATATTGCCCGGATTGCCGAGCAGGGCAGGGCGATGGGAGCCAAGATCGCCGTCGACAACACCTTCCTTTCACCCGCGCTCCAGCAACCCATTGCCCTGGGAGCGGACTTCGTCATCCATTCGACGACCAAATACCTCAACGGTCATTCGGATGTCGTAGGGGGAGCCTTGATCGCGGCGGACCCGCAGGACCTGAAAGGCCTTGAGGATTGGGCCAACGCGACCGGCGTCACCGGCTCGCCATTTGACGCATACATGACGTTGCGCGGCGTGAGAACGCTGTTTCCCCGGTTGGAGCACCAGCAGCGCAACGCCATTGCCATCGCCAACTTCCTGGATCGCCATCCCTGCGTCGAGGCCGTGCATTATCCCGGCCTGCCGTCCCACCCCGGTCACGCGATTGCGGTGCGCCAGCAGCGTGGTTTTGGGGCGATGTTGAGTTTCAACATCAAGGGGGGCGCAGATGGCGCGCGCTGTTTCGTGGAATCGGTCAGGCTGTTCACACTCGCAGAGTCTCTCGGCGGCGTGGAAAGCCTCGTAGCCCACCCGGCGACGATGACCCATGCCAGTATGGGGGCCGAGGCGCGGCGGGTGGCCGGCATCGACGACAGCCTGCTGCGGCTGTCCATCGGCCTGGAAGGAGAAAGCGATCTTCTCATGGATTTGGACCAGGCACTGGAGGCGGTATCCAGAAGCATCGCCTGATGATTGAACGGCGCCGATTTTTTCGGAGACCATCAAGCAGTTCAACGATGGGAGACGCCTAGAATGAAATCAAAGTACTTAACCCTTTCACTCTTTGGTATCAGCCCTATGCCACCCTTCCGTGAGCACGGCTGAGTTGTAGGGTTGACTCAGCACGTTACAACCCGAGACAGCGCATGCTGAAGGAGGGTGAAGATGGCTGAACGCCTGACCAAATCGGCCACGCGGAACATCTTCTACGGCGGCTCCGCATTCTTCCTTGTGGTTTTTGTCCTTCTGACCGCCCACAGCCACTATTACATGCGAACCGTCAGCACCGACGAATCGACGCTGACCGAGAGCGTGATTCGCGGCAAACATGTGTGGGAGAAGAATTCCTGCATCAATTGCCACACGCTGTTGGGGGAGGGTGCCTATTTCGCGCCGGAACTCGGCAATGTGTGGGTCCGCTATGGCGGACGCGACGATCCGCAGGGCGCACGCGACGCGCTGAAGGCGTGGATGCAATCGCAGCCGAGCGGTGTCGAAGGGCGCCGCCAGATGCCGCAATTCAACCTCACCGACCAGGAACTCGACGATCTGGTCGATTTCCTGGAATGGACCAGCCGCGTCAAGACCCAGGGCTGGCCACCGAACAACGCGGGCTGAGGGAGGGACCATCGGATGAGATTCGCCACGCAACGCATCGCCTACTGGTACTTCGTCTGCGCCATGGCGCTGTTCGGTGTCCAGATCCTGTTCGGGGCCCTGGCCGGAACCGTCTATGTGATCCCGAACTTCCTGTCGGAGATCCTGCCCTTCAACATCCTGCGCATGATCCACACCAACGCGCTGATCGTCTGGCTTCTGCTGGGCTTCTTCGGCGCCGCCTATTACCTGATCCCGGAGGAGGCGGAGCGCGACATCGAAAGCCCGATGCTGGCCTATGCCCAGCTGGTGATCCTGATGGTCGGTGCGCTGGGGGCGGTCGGCAGCTACCTGCTGGGCATCCATGGCGGGCGCGAGTTCCTGGAACAGCCGCTGTGGGTCAAGATCGGCATCGTCGTGGCGGCGCTGATCTTCCTCTACAACGTCTCGCTGACGGTTCTGCGCGGGCGGCGCACGGCGGTCACCAATGTGCTGCTGCTCGGACTCTGGGGCTTGGCGATCTTCTTCCTGTTCGCCTTCTACAATCCCGGCAACATCGCGGTGGACAAGCTGTACTGGTGGTACGTCGTCCATCTGTGGGTGGAGGGGGTATGGGAGCTGATCATGGCCTCCATCCTCGCCTTCCTGGTCATCAAGATGACCGGCGTCGATCGCGAGGTGGTGGAGAAATGGCTCTACGCCATCGTCGGCCTCGCCCTGTTCTCCGGCCTGCTCGGCACCGGGCATCATTACTACTGGATTGGCGCGCCCGGCTATTGGCAGTGGATCGGCTCCGTCTTCTCGACGCTGGAGGTGGCCCCCTTCTTCGCCATGGTGCTGTTCGCCTTCTCCATGGCCTGGAAGGGGCGGCGCGACCACCCGAACAAGGCGGCCTTCCTGTGGACGCTCGGCACGCCGGTGATGGCCTTTTTCGGGGGCGGCGTCTGGGGCTTCCTGCACACCCTGTCCTTCGTCAACTATTACAGCCACGGCACCCAGGTCACCGCGGCGCATGGGCATCTCGCCTTCTTCGGCGCCTATGTGATGCTGAACCTGTCGATGATCTCCTATGCCATGCCCAACCTGCGCGGCCGTGCGCCCTACAACCAGGTGCTCAACATGTGGAGCTTCTGGATCATGACCTCGGCGATGGCCTTCATGACCTTCACCCTGACCTTCGCCGGCGTCGTCCAGGTCCATCTCCAGCGCGTCATGGGCATCACCTACATGGAGGTGCAGGAACAGTTGGCGCTGTTCTATTGGATGCGGCTCGGCTCCGGCATCGTCGTGGCGCTGTCGGTGCTGCTCTTCCTCTACGCGATGTTCGGCCCGGCCCGCGAACAGCTCCCGCGGCGCTCGCGGCCCTCGGTGGCACCGGCTGAATGACGACCGGGCCGGAGGGCATGGCGGTCCCCTTCTATGCGGCGACCGGGAACGAGGTGGCGCTGTTCGAGCACGCCCACCGCAACCGGTTGCCGGTGCTGCTGAAGGGGCCGACCGGCTGCGGCAAGACCCGCTTCGTCGCCCATATGGCCGCCAAGCTCGGCCGGCCGCTCTACACCGTGTCCTGCCACGACGACCTGACCGCCGCCGACCTGACCGGCCGCTACCTGCTGAAGGGCGGCGACACCGTCTGGGCCGACGGGCCTCTCA
>NZ_LGQU01000098.1:0-10241 GCF_003115935.1 Azospirillum sp. TSH20 | reverse complement strand
AGGCCGCAACGGCTACCAACTGCCGCCGCCTGCGCATCCCTTCTCACAACACGGTATAAACTTGTCAAAGAACCCGCAGCACTGAAACGTGCCGCTTCCGAACATCTCAGCGGCGCCCCGTTCTGGATCACCGCGTCGTGTTCGGCTTATTTAGTGATCTTTACTTTCGTTGTCAACCTCTTTTTTTCGAGGCGCTCGACACTTACTTGCTCGGACCGCTGTTTCCTTTGAAGCGTCACTGCCTTGCGGGCCGTGCTGCGTCGCGGGAGGCGGTGTATAGGCCGGCTGGCCGATGCCGCGCAAGGGCTTTTTTCGTCGTCATGATAATTTTTTGACGATACTTGGAGCCAGCGCCGACCAGCTTCGGACGATGACCTCCATGCTGACCCGCTGCTGACCGGCGTGGTCGAGATCGACGAAACCTACGCCGAAGCGGCATCACACTTTCTTGGCCTCAAAAGCGCTGAGCGGGTTTCCGGTACGACGTTTGACGACCGGCAGCGATTTGACCGGCTTACGAAACAATGCCGTCTCTGCTCCGTTTAGCTGTCTGCAATCAGCATAGCCCCACGGAGGTGGGTGCTGCCGGACAGGAGGCAGCCAGCGTGGGCTGGAAAATTCCGAGGAGCCATCTGAAGATCGCACTGGGAGCAGTTGTTCTGGCCGCTCCTCTGCTCGGTTATGAAGTTTTTTCCCTCACCACCTTGCGCCAGGAGCGCCAGCAGGAACTCGAGGCGGAGGCCGGACGCCTTCTGGCGCTTGTGAACGCCGAGCAGCGGAGGTCCGTGGAGGATATCGGCCATATTTTCGCAACCCTGCAGGCAACCGGAGTTCCCCACCTGCCGGCGGACGGCTGCCTCAGCATCATGAGAGAGCTCAAGCGATCATACCCGAGTCATTTGGAAATCCAGGTCGCCGACAGAAATGGGTATGTGTGGTGCGCCACCGAGGCCAAATCGGTTGGGACCGACATCGGCGACCTGCCCAGCTTCCAGGAAGCGCTGCAAAACGACCGCCTTGTCGTTGGCGAGGCCGGGCCGCTCCGCGCGACGGCAAATGCCCAGGGGCGCACGATCCTGCCGTACCGGCAACGCTACCTCGGGGTGGACGGACAGCCCGACGGAACGATGACCGCCTTGATCGACCTGGATTGGCTGAAGGAGTATGTGGCCGGCCTGTCCTGGCCGTCCTATGCCGTCGTCACCATCGTGCACCCGAACGGACAGATCCTCGCCCGCGCGCCGATGGACAGGGGGCTTGTCCTTGGCTCCGTCATTCCTGATCGTCTGCGCTACACATTGGAGGCATCCACCCAGGGCTCGGGACGTTCCCCCGGCCTCGACATGGTGGAGAGGCGCTTCGCCTTCCTTCCGCCGAAGGCTTCGGCGTCAGGGCTGATGCTTGCGGTCGCCGTCGACCCTGTCGAGGCGCTGCGTCCCATCGACCGCTCAGCGGCCGGATCCTTCGCGGCGTTCATGGTGCTGCTCGGGCTGGTGTTCGCCGGCGGTGCATACGGAACATCGCGGCTCGCCATCGCAAGGCGCCAGGAAGCCGCCGCCGCCGCCCGGATGTCGTCCGTTCTGGAAAGCACCTCCGATGCGGTGGCTGAAATCGAGAGCGATTGGACGGTGTCCTACCTGAATCCCCAGGCACGCGACCTCTTGGGCCTGGAACGCGACGTCATCGGAGAGCAGGCACAGGTCGCCTTCGACTGGCTCACCGGATCGGAGCTTGAAACCCGCCTCAAGGACACCATGGATCTCCGCACGCCGGTGGAGTTCGAGTTCCTCGGTCCACGAACCAGACGATGGTTCGCGCTGCGGGTATTCCCGTCACGCAAGGGCGTGGCCATCTATTTTCGCGACATCACCGAGCAAAGGGCGGCGGAAGATGAACGCCGCGCCTTGGCCAGACATCTGGAACACGAAAGATTTCTGCTGCGCGCGATCAACGACAGTCTGCCGATTGGGTTGCTCATCATCGAGGCTCCGTCGGGACGCCTGCTCATGCACAATCCCGCGTCCGAGCAGCTGATTGGACACAGCATCACGGCAGTGTCCGGTGTCGCCGACTACAGCCTCTACGGCGGCCTTCGCGCCAATGGTGCGCCATTGGCCGCCGACGAGTACCCGCCCGCCCGGGCGCTTCGCGGCGAGGTGGTCTCGCAGGAAGAGCTGCACTACCGCCGCGGCGACGGCTCGACAACCACCTTTCTTGTCGAGGCGGTGCCCATACGTGGGGCCGATGACCGGGTGGAGCTGGTGGTGGTGGCCTTCCATGACATCTCCCGGCGGAAAGCCATGGAAGAGGCGTTACGGGAAAGCGAACGCACCCTGAGCGCTGCCCTGGCGTCGGCCAGAGCGGGGACTTGGACCTGGGACATCCTGTCCGGAGAGATCAGCTGGTCGCCCGGCAACTACCTGATCCATGGCATGGAGCCCCGCGATGGTCATGTGCGCTTTGCCGAGTGGCTGGCTGCGGTCCATCCGGAGGACCGAAGCGAGGCGACGAGGGTGGTCAGAAAGACCTTGGCGTCGCTGCGGGGCAGTTATGACGTCGAATACCGGGTCGTTCTCCCGGACGGCGGCATCCGGTGGGTCGCCGGTATCGGCAAGGCCAAT
Source organism: Azospirillum sp. TSH20 (assembly GCF_003115935.1). Taxonomy (NCBI): domain Bacteria; kingdom Pseudomonadati; phylum Pseudomonadota; class Alphaproteobacteria; order Rhodospirillales; family Azospirillaceae; genus Azospirillum; species Azospirillum sp. TSH20. The sequence continues at coordinate 7,620 of NZ_LGQU01000098.1, read as the reverse complement.
TACGACGAAGCCGGCCAGCCGGTCTGGATGTCCGGCCTTACGGTGGACATCACCGACCGCAAGGCGATGGAGGTCGCCTTGAGGGCAGCAAAGGAGGAGTCCGATCGTGCAAACAGGGCGAAGGCACGCTTCCTGGCCGCCGCAAGCCACGACCTGCGCCAGCCGCTTCAGTCAATGGCTCTGTTCGGTGGCGCGCTGCACGCGCATGTGAAGGATGAGCGCGGAAAGGACATGCTGCTCATGCTGGAGCGCGGAACCGAAACCATGAAGGCGCTTCTCGACAGTCTGCTCGACGTCTCCCGCCTTGACGCCGGCGTGGTCAATCCGCAGTTGTCCAGCTTCGATCTGGACACGCTCATCAAGGAAATCGCCGACTCCTACCGGCCGCTCGCTGCCACCAAGGGGCTGTCCGTCTCGACCGACGGATCGTGCAGTGACGTGGTGGTCCGCAGCGATCGTACCATGCTCGGGCGGATCATCCGCAATCTCGTCGAGAATGCCGTCCGCTACACCGAGCGTGGAGGGATCACGGCCTCCTGTCGGATCGAAAATGAAAATGCATGGATCGACGTTGCCGATACCGGAATTGGTATTCCCGAAGACCAGATCGCCATGATCTTCAACGAATTCCACCAAGTCGGCAATCCTGAGCGCGACCGCAGCCGCGGCCTCGGCCTGGGATTGTCGATCGTGCAGCGCCTGTCGCGAATCCTTGGCCACGAGGTCAGGGTCCAATCAAGGCTGGGAGAAGGCTCCGTCTTTTCCATCCAGGCTCCAATCGACGCCGGTGCGGACGTGGCGGAGGACGTGTCGGAGGACGACATGACGCCCCTTCCCGTTGGACGCGGCCGCTTGGCGCTGGTGATCGATGATGACACCATCGTCCTGATGTCGCTGCGGACCCTGTTGGAGGAATGGGGGTACGACACGCTGATTTCCGGCTCCTCCGAGCAGGCGGTAACCATCGTCACCGAGGCTGGACGCCGACCGGACGTGATCGTCGCAGACTATCGCCTGCGGGCCGGACGAAACGGTTGCGAGGCAATTCGGGACGTCCGCAGCCATCTGGGACTGGAGATCCCGGGTGTCATCCTGACCGGTGAGACCGGGACCGAGTGCGCGCGCGACATCGCCCAGTATGGCCTGGGGATGATTCACAAGCCGGTCATGCCGGGCCAATTGTGGGCCGCCCTGGAGCGGCTGCTTGGCTCCACGAGCAACTCACGTCACGCACATGGATCGGATTTCCCAACATAGTTTGTTCTTGGCACGATTTATGTACATCTGCTTTGCGCTAAATAGGAAGCTTATTCCCTTGTTAGGATGTACTCTCCGCTGTAGCGTGGCGGAAATCGTCTGGCGCACCAAGGGCGCGGACCAACCCGATATCCCACTCAATAGGCACCGGGCATCAACCGATGAAATGGCTAAAATCGCTTCTCGTCGCCGGCCTTATCCAGGTCGCCGCCGTCTCCTCCTCCGCCGCTTGGGCCCAGACCGATCTGGACCGCATCAAGGCGGACGGTGTGCTGAAGATTGGGACCGAGGGCACATACGCCCCCTTCACCTATCATGACGCCTCCGGCGCGCTCGTCGGCTTCGACGTAGAGATCGGGCGTGAGGTCGCCAAGCGCATCGGGGTGAAGGCGGAGTTCCTGGAAGGCAAGTGGGACGGCCTGATCGCCGGACTGGATGCCCGCCGCTACGATGCCGTGATCAACCAGGTCGGGATCACCGAGGCGCGCAAGGCAAAGTATGATTTCTCCGATCCCTACATTTCCAGCCGCGCCGCTCTGATCGTGCGCGGCGACAATGACAGCATCAAGGGCTTCGCCGACCTGAAGGGCAAGAAATCGGCCCAGTCGCTGACCAGCAACTTCGGCAAGCTGGCCGAGGCGTCGGGCGCGCAGCTGGTCGGCACCGACGGCTTTGACCAGTCGATCCAGCTGGTCCTGAACGGCCGGGCCGATGCGACGGTCAACGACAGCCTGTCCTTCCTGGACTTCAAGAAGCACAAGCCCGACGCCAACGTGAAGATCGCCGCGACCCAGGACAATGCCGACCAGTCCGGCATCATCGTCCGCAAGGGCGAGGCCAAGCTGGTTGCCGCCATCAACGAGGCGTTGGCCGCTATGAAGGCCGACGGCACCTACACGACGATTTCGCAGAAGTATTTCGGCGCGGACGTTTCCAAATAACCACCTGATGGTCCTCAATGCCCCCTGCTCCATCCGGGCCGGGGGCATTGTCGTTCCTTCTTCGCGAGAGGCACCTTCCCCGTGCTGCACTGGCTTACCCTGATGGCGGACTCGCTTCCGTCGCTGCTGTGGGCGGCGCTGGTCTTCACCGTTCCACTGACACTGGCGTCCTTCGCGCTCGGCCTGATCGTCGGGCTGGTGGCTGCGGTGGTCCGGCTGTTCGGGCCGGCGCCACTTGCCGCCATAGTCCGCTTCTATGTCTGGATCATCCGCGGCACGCCGCTGCTGGTGCAGCTTTTCCTGATCTTCTACGGCCTGCCCAGCGCCGGCATCGTGCTGGACGCCTTCCCGGCCGCCCTGATCGGCTTTACGCTGAATGTCGGCGCCTACACCTCGGAGATCATCCGCGCCGTCATCGGCTCGGTGCCGAAGGGACAGTGGGAGGCTGCCTACTCCATCGGCATGAGCTGGTCCCAGGCCATGCGGCGCACCATCCTGCCGCAGGCCGCCCGCGTCGCCGTGCCGCCGCTCTCCAACAGCTTCATTTCGCTGGTGAAGGACACCTCGCTCGCCGCCGCCATCACGGTGCCGGAGCTGTTCCAGGCGGCCCAGCGCATCGTAGCGACGACCTATGAGCCGCTGATCCTGTATGTGGAGGCGGCATTGATCTATCTGGTGCTCAGTTCCGTGCTGTCGGCGCTGCAGGTCCGGATGGAGCGGCGGCTCGGCCAGTATGGCGGTTTCCTGGAGGCCAAGTCTTGATCCGGCTGACGAACATCGAAAAGCGTTTCGGCGACCTGACCGTGCTGAAAGGCGTGTCGGTCACGGTCGAGGAAGGGCGCGTCACCGCACTGATCGGCCCATCCGGCGGCGGCAAGAGCACGCTTTTGCGCTGCATCAACCTGCTGGAGATTCCCACCTCCGGCACTGTGCAAATCGGGGAGGAGGAGTTGACCTTCCATCCCGGCGGCAAGCCCGGCTGGAAGGACATCCAGCGGCTGCGCGGCCAGACCGGGATGGTGTTCCAGAACTTCCAGCTCTTCCCCCACCGCACTGCGGTGGAGAATGTGATGGAAGGGCTGATAACCGTGCAGAAATGGCCGGCCGAAAAGGCGCGCGACCATGCCATGGCCTTGCTTCGCAAGGTCGGCATGGACCACAAGGCAGACGCTTGGCCGGCAACCCTGTCCGGCGGGCAGCAGCAGCGCGTCGCCATTGCCCGCGCGCTCGCCCCGTCACCGCGGGTGCTGCTGTGCGACGAGCCGACCTCCGCCCTCGATCCGGAACTGTCGGGCGAGGTGGTGGAGGTCCTTGGCACTCTGGCCGCCGAGGGCACAACCATGGTGATTGCCACCCACGACCTGCGTCTCGCATCGCGCATCGCGCATGAGGTGGTGTTCCTCGATGCGGGACAGGTGGTGGAAGCCGGTCCATCGCAGGCGCTGTTCACCCACCCCACCCGCGAACGCACTCAACGCTTCATCGCCACCCTTACCCTGCAGGGGCAACAGGGGGAGGGGGTATGACAAGCAGACGGGCCAAGCGTTTTCTTCAGGCGCTTTTCGAGGTTTCGTTACAGGTTTTGAAGGCGGGCGATGAGGGTCGCTGCAGGTACCAACGCACCGTCCACAGGATCGCTCCGCCGTGAACTGCCGCCCCTTGAACGGGCTCTTTCCGCCGCGCGCCACCGTGTCACCCCAGCCGCCAAAAAGGCTGGGTTTTACCCGATCGTCACCCGGACGCAGACACTGCAACAGAACCGTCGGCGGCACTCTCATCCAACATGAAGCGCGCGCCCGAAAGCATCCAAAATCAAGACCGACTGCCGCGCACGGTAACGGAACGTCACTCGCGTCTTCCCGCTATCCTCCTCCGTCCCCTGTTCGTACAGCTGGTAAACCATGCCCCTTTTCAGTTCTTCCATAAACGCTCCGGGCACGAGCCCAAGGAGCGGAGCGACAAGTGCCGCATCGAACACGAGGCTGCCAGTGCTGTCCACTTTGGCGACCTCCATGCCGACGACTGTCTGCGGCCCGCACTGCGAGCTGGTCATATGCGTCACCCAATTGCTGAGAGCGAGATACAGGAAAGCATAACGTGATCAGCAGAGGGCATCTTTGCGATCCATCAAACCTGTCGTACCAAATCGTCTCGATGCCCAATCAAGCATCTGGTCGCATCATGATCCTCCAGATCAACGGGCTTTGGCCGGATCGCCGTACTGGATGGCCTGTCCCTCGCGATGGGTCTCGATGCCGAAGCGGCCGGCCATCTGGCGCAGGGCATCGCGGTCCTTCTGGATGGCCACCAGGCTGGTGATGGCGAAGGTCGAAAGCTCGCGGTCTGGCGAATTCGACGCCTCGGTCTGGTAGAGATCGACCAGCCTGTCGTGCAGCCGCAACTGGGCCTCGACATAGGCTTTGCCGAAGGCCTCGCCGCTCGCCCCCGACAGCGATTGAACCGCCTTGGCGGTCAGATCCTCCCGCGCATTGGCCGGATTGGTGACGGCTCCGGCGGCGCCGAAGCGGTCCGCTTCCTCCGGCTTCAACTGGCTTGCCGGCGGCAGAGTGCGGGACGAGGACAGACGCTCGAGTTCATTGCCGAGCGTCTTGTGGGTGTCCGCGATGCGCTGCGCCAGCGTGCGCAGGGCGTCGTCGGGTGCCTTCTCGGCGGCAAGGCGTCCCAACTCGGCTTGCCCGCGGCTGGCGAGGGTGGCTTCCTTGAGGAACAGGGCGTCCTCATAGGGGAGCGACTGGCCGGGCTGGGGCGGCACCCGCAGGTTGGAATCCGGCCGGAGGTTGGCTTGCGACCAGACCGGGGCCGGCATCAAGGCAAACCCCAACAGGGCGAGTGCGGCGATCTTGCGCATGGCGGCTCTCCTTCGGGGGTCCGTCACCCCGTCAATTGGCGATAAAGGGCGGGCAACGCCGCGGACAGGCGGCCCACATGCGGAAAGATGGCATAGGCGCCGGGGCCGAAGATGAAGGGGAGATAGTCGCGACCCTTCTCGTCCACCGTGACGCCGAACAGCTTCAGGCCGGCGCGGCGGGCCTCCAGGACCGCCATGCGGGTGTCCTCGACGGCGTGGCGGCCCTCGTAATGGTCGGTGTCGTTGGGCTTGCCGTCGGTCAGCACCAGCAGCAGGCGGTGTGTGTGAGGGCGGTCTTTCAACTGGGCGGTGGCGTGGCGGAGGGCCGCCCCCATGCGGGTGTAGCGGCCGGGCCGCAGCGCCTGGATGCGACGCAGGACGCGGGCGTTCAGGGGCTGGCGGAACTCCTTGACGGTGCGCACCTCCACCCGTTGCCGGCGGTGCGAGGTGAAGGTCAGGATGGCGTGTTCGTCGCCGCAGGCGGTCAGCCCGTGGGTCAGAACCAGCAGCGCCTCCTTCTCCACGTCGAGCACGCGGCGGTCCTCCACGTAACTGTCGGTCGACAGCGACACGTCGACCAGGACGCACACCGACAGGTCGCGGGCGATGTTGCGCACGGCGGTGAACACCCGGTCCGATCCGCAGCCGCCGGCGCGGCGGTCGGCGACCGACGCGACCAGGGCGGAGAGGTCGAGTTCGTCGCCGTCGGGCTGGGCGGGCAGGCGTTGGCGCCGGGGGCGCATCGCTTCGAACTGGCGCCGCACCAAACGGATGCGGCGTAGCGCGTCATCGTCCGGCCGCCACTCCTCCCCTTCCAATCCGGCGGGTTCGGCGATCACGCGGCAATGGTCCGGCAAGTAGCGACGACTCTTCCAGTCCCATTCCGGATACAGGACCTCGCCGGTGAGCGGTGCAAGGTCGGCATCCGCGGGCGCAAGATCGAGGTCGAGCTTGAGGCGGGTGGCCACGCGGCGCTCGTGTTGGCCGAGCGCGATCTCGTCGAGGTCTTCGGCGGCCTTGCGGGCATTCTCCGCGTCATCATCCTCGACCTTGCGGTTCAGGTTGACCATCTCGGCCAAGCCCAGGATTTTCTCGAAGCGGTTCAGCATCAGCGGGTCGTCGCGCTGCGTCTGGTCGCTGTTCCGCCGCGACGCCTTGCGGCGTTTGCCGTCGGCTTCCTCGCCGCTTCCGGCCTCCTCCTCCGTGCCGGCGGCGGGGGCGCTGCCGGCGGGCGGGGCCGATACCTCCCCCCACAGCGGCACCGGCAGGAAGGGACGATAATCGGGAGCGGAGCGAATGCCGTCGAGCGGCGCCGCCGGGTCCGCGATCAAAGCCGACAGCGTCCGGTCGGGCTGGATGTCGGCGCCGAGCAGAGCCATGACCACCGCCTCCACCGCGGCCTCCTGCCCGGTCAGGCGTCGGGCAGGCCGCGCCGCACGAAGGGCGGCGCACAGGCGGTCGTGCAGCGGGCGCAGTCCGGCTAGGCCGTCGAGTGCCCGGTCGGTTGCCATCCAGACACTGCGCAGACGGAAGAGATCCGCCCGTAGAGGGTCGTCCGGGAGCGGAAGCGCGGGCGGCGCATGGACGAAGAAGGCGGCCAGCCACTCATAAAGTCCGGCATTGAGCGAGCGCTCGTCGAACAGGTCGATGCGGTCCGGCAGATGAAGCGTCACGCCGTCGTAGCGCGGGCGCGGGAGCTTTTCGGCGTCCAGCCCAAGGCGCTGGCGCAGACCGAGCCGGTGGTAAGAGGTCTCGGCGGTGCCGGCGGCGAGGCGGACGGCGCCGGGGCCGCCGATCGCGCGGAACAGCACGCCGAGGCGGACGCGCATGTCGTCCAACCGGACCGCGGCCTCCGGATAATGCCGGTAGGAGGCGGTGTTGCCGACGAGGCGGTGCCACAGACCGCCGACGAATTCCTCCGGTTCCCAGAAAGATGCCATGGCGTTCCTCACCCGATCGTGAGTTCGGCGGTCCGCAGCAGGGCCGCCTTCACCTCGTCGTCGTCGGTCAGCGGCTCCACCATGGCGGCCAGAACCGCCTCGTCGCGCGGCATTCCGGAGCGGATCAGCGTGGCGCAATAGATCAGCAGGCGGGTCGACACCCCCTCCTCCAGATCCTGGCCTTTCAGGGCGCGCAGCGCATTGGCGAGGCGGACCAGTGGAGCGGCCTGGTCATGCTCCAGCCCGCTTTCCCGCGCGACGATGGCCGTCTCCGCCTCCGGCGCCGGGAAGTCGAAGCTGATGGCGACGAAACGCTGGCGGGTGCTGGGCTTCAGGGATTTCAGGATGTTCTGGTAGCCGGGGTTGTAGGAGACCACCAGCATGAAGTCCGACGGTGCTTCCAGCGTCTCGCCCGTGCGCTCCAGCGGCAGGATGCGGCGGTCGTCGGTCAGCGGGTGCAGCACGACGGTGACGTCCTTGCGCGCCTCCACCACCTCGTCGAGGTAACAGACGGCGCCCTCCCGCACGGCACGGGTGAGAGGCCCGTCGGCCCAGACGGTGTCGCCGCCCTTCAGCAGGTAGCGGCCGGTCAGGTCGGCGGCGGTCAGGTCGT
>NZ_LGQU01000149.1:0-10322 GCF_003115935.1 Azospirillum sp. TSH20 | reverse complement strand
TCATGCCGATGATGCCGTACACCATCGTGTAGCCAATCGCGATCAGGCCGTAAATCGCCCCAAGCGACAAGCCGTTGATCAATTGCTGGAGAAAATAGTCCATGAAGTCGTCGCCCGAAGTTTGAGGCTCCTTCCCGCGTGCGAGAGAGGCGGAACGGAGCTTGGAGGTCGGGACGGACGGCGCGATGCGCCACGGCGCCGCTCGTCCTGGTTCGGGACAAGCGGCGGGCATGTCCCCGCGTTCGGCGGCCGTGGTTGCGGCTCCGTTCGTCAGGGCAGGCGTTTTGTTGGGATCACTTCAGGGGAGCGTAGGTGCCGTTGTTCCAGGCATAGAGCACGAAGGGCTCGGAGTTCGGATCGCCCTTCCGGTCGAACCGGATGTCGCCCAGCACGGTGTGGTAAGTGCCGGCATGGAGCGCGGCGGCCAGCTTGTCGCCCTTCATCGTCTTCGCCGCTTTGGCTGCGTCGGCCAGAACGTTGACGGCGGCGTAGGTGTAGAGGGTGAAGCCTTCCGGTTCGAATCCGGCGGAACGGAAGCGCTGCACCAGATCGGCGGTGCCGGCGTTGACGCGCGGATCCGGGTAGAAGGTGAACATCACGCCATCGCTGGCCGGCCCGGCGATGGCGGCGAATTCGGTGGTCGCCAAACCGTCGCCGGCCACGAACCGGGTCTTGAGCCCCTGTTCGGACGCTTGGCGCACCAGTAACCCGGCCTCCGTGTGATAGCCGCCGAAGAAGACGAGATCGACGTTCAGCGCCTTCAAGCGGGCGACCAGCGACGAGAAATCGCGCTCGCCCTGGGTGATGCCCTCGAACAGCACGACGTTGCGCCCCTGCTGTGCCAGTTCCGTCCGCACCCCCTCGGCGATGCCCTGGCCATAGGTGGATTTGTCGTGGACGACGGCGATGGTTTGGCCGAGACGGCGGCTGACGATCTGCTTCGCCGCCACACCTGCGGCCTGGTCGTCACGCCCGCAGACGCGGAACATGTTGGTCAGACCGCGTTCGGTGATCGTCGGGTTGGTCGAGGCCGGGGTTACGATCACCAGTCCAGCTTCTGCATAGACACTGGAGGCCGGAATGGTCGAACTGGAGCAGAAATGCCCGACCACCGCCTGAACGCCGTCCGCGACGAAGCGGTTGGCGACGGCCACCGCCTGTTTGGGATCGCAGGCGTCGTCGGCCACCTGCAGGACGACCTTCTCGCCATTGATGCCGCCGGCGGCGTTGAGGTCGGCGACGGCGAGGTCGGCACCGCGCCGCATCTGCTCCATGAAAGAGGCGTATTGCCCGGTGACAGGACCGGCAAGGCCGAGCTTGACGTCGGCCGTCGCCGCCGTCGGCACCAGCGCCGCGAGCGAGATGCCGAAACGAAGCAGGTTGCCGCGGAACAGCTTGCGGACGAACGTGTCGGATCGAGACCCAGGTTGAGACAATGATCGAGACATGGAACTTCCCCATTCGTTGACGCGGCATGTTGTTGTGTCGTTGCATCGTCCGCCGGGCCGCATGCGGCGGACGTGTCTCAGCAAGCCCGTTTTTCGGTGTGCCCGATGTCAGAGGGCAAGCACCTCGCGCAATCCGGTTAGATCGGCGAACTCATGGTCCGGCCGGGGCTGCCACGGCCCTAGCCTGTCCTGGGTGCGGTTGATCCAGGCGACCCGCATGCCCAGCGGCTTGGCTCCGTCGATGTCAGCCCAAGAAGCCAGCGAGGCGTGCAGCACTTCGCCGGGAGCCAGCGCCAGCCGGTCCAGAGCGAGCCGGAAGATGCGCTCCGACGGCTTGTAGGCCCGGGCCATCTCGGCGGTCGTGACGGTGGGAAAGAAGGAGGCCAGCCGGCTGCGCGCGAACAGGTCGCTGTCCATGTTGGTGATTGGCATCAGCGGATATTTGGCCACCAGAAGGGCGAGGATCTCCGGCACCTCGGGGTGCGGCCGCGCCTGCTCGACGAGGCCGGTCAGCAGCGTGTCGGTCAGGGCCGGAAGCTGGACCGTATCCAGCCGCTCGATCCCGGCCTCCGCCAGCGTGGCAGCCAACGCTTCGGCGGCGACCTCTCGGTACCGGCGATAGGCGGACGACCGGTAGAGTTGGACATTGCGCACATCCCAGTCGAGGTAGAGGGCTGCGGCGTCCAAATCGCTGCGGCCCAGGCTAAACAGCACCTGCGCCATGCCGGCGGTGCCGCCGGCATCGACGTCGACCAGCGTGCCGAAGTAATCGAAGGTGACGGCCTTGATCGCGCCCATTCCAGTTCCTCCTCTCAAGACGACTTGCGCGTGGCGAAACGGACGACCCGTTCGGCAGCCTCGGGATTGCCGAACGCCTCGATGGTGGCCGCTGCCTCCAAGTCCAGGGCACGGTGCAGCAGGTTGGACAGGTCGACAGTCATCAGACGCTTCAGCCGGCCGGTGGAGAAGCGCGACTTCCCGGCCACCACCGATGCCAGCGCCGTCGCAGTTTCGAGCAGCGCCTCGCGTGGGACCACCCGGTTGACCAGCCCGAGTCCGGCCAGCCGTGCCGCCGATTGCCGTTCGCCCAGAAGCATCAGCTCCATCGCCCGCTGATAGCCGACAGCCAGCGGCAGCAGGTGGGTCACCCCGCCGGTGACGAACTGGCCCCACTCCATTTCCGGGAAGAAGGCTTGAAGGTCGTCGGAGGCAACCACGAGGTCGCAGTTCAGCATCCATTCGAACCCGCCGCCCACGGCGAAGCCGTGTACCGCCCCCACGACGATCTTCGATCCGAACATCAAATCGTGGGTGATCTGCTGGATGCCGGCGATGTGGGCGCGGATCGCGGCATCGTCGCGGGTCTGCTGGTCGAACTCCTTCAGGTCGTCGCCCGCGCAGAAAGCCCGCCCGGCGCCGCACAGCAGGATCACCGACACGTCCGGGCGCTCCGCCGCTTCGGTCAGCGCGGCGTGAAGGTCATGCAGCAGGACGGTGCCGATGGCGTTCATCCGCTCCGGCCGGTTCAGCGTCACGCGGCCGATGCCGGCCGCCACATCGAGATTGACCGTGCTCATGATGCGACCCTTTCAATCCAGTCTGTCTTGCCGGCGGTGCGCGGCAGCGTGTCGTGCGGGATCATGGTGACCGAGGCAGTCGCGCCGGCTTGTTCACGCACCGCCTTCTCCAATTCCGCCGCTGCCGCAGGCCATGCCGTTCCAGGCAGCCGCTCGGCCGCCTCGACGCGCAGCTGGATGCGGTCGTACGGCCCGGGCCCGACCAGCCGGATGCGGAAATGGCCGGACGACAGCGCCGGCAGGCTGCTGACCGCCTTGCGGACCGCGCTGGGGAATATGTTGATTCCGCGCACGTTGAACATGTCGTCGGTGCGGCCGCTGACCCGAAAGCGCCAGGAGGTCCGGCCGCATGCGCAGCGCCCGGTGCCGGTCACGGTGATGACGTCGCGGGTGCGGTAGCGGATCAGCGGCTGGCATTCCTTTTCGATGTGGGTGCAGACCAGTTCGCCGACCGTACCCTCGCGGATCGGCAGACGGTTGCCCTCCGCATCGAGGATTTCGGCGAACAGATAGTCGCTGCCGTGGAAATGCAAGTCGGTGGTCGCCTCGCACTGGCTGCCCAGCGTGCTCAGCACCTCGCTGAGGCCGTAATTGGCGTTGCGCACGCCGAAGCCCCAGGTCTCTTCCATGGTCGCGCGGAAGGCCGCATTGTCCAGCCCGGCCTCGCCACCGAACAGGCCGAGCCGAAGCCCGAGGTCCCGCGGCGCCGGACCACCTTCGTCACGCAGAAGCTTTTCCAGCAGCGCCGGGTAGGACGGCGTGCAGGAGATGGCGGTGATCTTCAGGTCGCGGATCGCCTGGAGAAGCTGCTTGGTGTTGCCGACGCCGAACGGCACCACCGTCGCACCGGCCGCTTCCAGCGTCATGTGATCGGTCACGCCACCGGTCCACATGCAGTAGTTCAAGCAATGCACCACGCGGTCGGTCGAACGCAGTCCGGAGGCATGCATCGCCCGGCCGCCGATGGAGGCGATGCGGTCGCAGTCCTGCCGACTGTTGGCGAGGTTGAGCGCCCGGCCGGTGGTGCCGGAGGTGCGGTGCAGACGGACGATGCTCTCCTCCGCACAGGCCACATAGTCGCCGAAGGGATAGACGGCCTCCTGGCCGGCGCGGAGGTCCTCCTTGTCGGTCAGCGGCAGATCCTGCAGGCCGTCGAGCGTCACCGGGAGTCCGACGCTGGCGGGGAACATACGCCGATACATCGCAGACCGATCGGACACATAGGCCCATTGCGCCGTCCAAAGGTGGTCCTGAAGGGCGCGGATTTCGCCGTCGGCAAGGGTTTCAAAATCGGGGTGGAGAAGATCTGAGGTGGACATCAGGGCCTCGGTCTGGATGGTGGATGCACCGGTCATGAACCGGTGCGCGCGGCGGCACGGGAATCGGCACGGGATTCAATGGCGGATTGCGGCAAGATGGCGCGGGCGTGCCGGCCTTGGCCGATCTTGCCACCAGCATCCTCCGACCAGACGTTGAACCAGTAGAGAGCGCCCTCGCGCCCCGTGAAGCGGGCGCTGGTCCTCACCTGGCCGCCGACCGGCGTCGGTGCGACGTGCGACACGTCCAGTTTGGCCCCGACCGACAGCTCACCGGGCTGGAGCACGGGGCGCAGCAGGGCGGCACAGGCGCGCTCCATCTCGGCGATCATCACCGGCGTGGCGAGGACCTGCGGATAGCGCTCGTTGGGCTCTCGGGCGAAGGCGTCGGCCGTCATCGACGCATCGACAACGAGTTGCACCGTTGCGACGCGCTCCGGATCCAAGGGGATGGTCATTCGGGCTGTCTCCAGTTCAGGGGATCACCCTTCACTAGGCAACGTCCGTGCCAACCTTCGCCGAACCAGCCGGGGAGGTTGAAGAATGAATGAAATCAATTGATTGAACTGCCGGCCCAAGAGGGCGCCGACGCTGACGGCGATCACGCTCGGCAGTGCGTGTTAAAAAATTGAACGTTAAAAAACATTACGTTTGTTCAAATTCAAGACCATTTATCCGCCCCGGTGCGCTGCAGCGCGATGCCGTAGTCGCGGATTTTGGTGTAGAGAGTCGGCCGAGCAATTCCGAGGATCTCCGCCGCTCTGGTCACGTTGTGGTCCACATGGGCGAGCGTGGCGGCGATAACGTCGCGCTCATGCTCGCGCAACGACCTCAGGGCCGGTGGCGCGATCGGAGACGGTGTCGGCGTCCTCGGGTCGTCGGGTGGATCAAAACGCTGTATCTCCGTGCCCTCTGACAGCACGACGAGTCGCTCCAGAGTATTTTCCAGCTCACGCACATTGCCCGGCCATTCGTATGCGGCCATCGACCGCAGGGCTGCGTCGGAAATGGTGAACACAGGCTTGCCGGCGCTGGCGGCGTATTTGCGCAGGAAGTGGGTCGCCAGCATCGGGATGTCGTTTCTGCGGTCCTTCAGGGCCGGGATCGTGATTGAGACGACGTGCAGGCGGTAGTACAGGTCGTCGCGGAACTCCCGCCGGGCGATGGCATCTTTCAGATTCCGATTGGACGCGGCGATGACCCGGACATCGACCGGGATGGGCCGGGTGGCGCCGATCCGGGTGACCTCGCGCTCCTGGAGGACACGCAGCAGCTTGGCCTGGAGGTCAAGCGGCATCTCCGTGATCTCGTCAAGGAAGATCGTTCCGCCGGAAGCCATTTCGAACTTGCCAGGCCGCCCGCCCTTCTGCGCCCCGGTGAAGCTGCCGGCGACGTAGCCGAACAGCTCGCTTTCAATCAGCTCGCGTGGCAGGGCTGCGCAATTGACGGCGATGAAGGGGGCGTCACGGCGGTCGCCATGGGCATGGATGGCCTGGGCGAAGACCTCCTTGCCGCTGCCGCTCGGTCCATTCAGCAGGACGTTTGCGGTGCCGAGCGCGGCCTTGCGGGCATCGCCAATGGCGTGGCGCAGGCAATCCGACGTGCCGATGATGTCGTCGAAGGTGTAGCGCACCGGACTGCCGGCGATCTGTTGCGCGATCCGCTTGGCGCGGTTGAACTCCCGGAAGGTGTTGACGACCGATTGGACCTTGCCCTGTACGTCCTTGATGGGAATGGCGGTGTCGATCAGGTGCAGGTGGCGCCTGCCGGAATCGATGATCAGTTCCCGGTCGTAATAGCCGATGCCGGTGCGGAAGATCGGCGCGATGATCGGCTCGAAATCGAGCAGTTCGGCAAAGCGGCGGCCGACGCTCTGCTCCGGGTTCAGGGTCAGAATACGGCCGGCCGGCGCATTCATGTGGCGGACCCGGCCATCCTCGTCCACCACCAGCAATCCATCGGAGATGCTGTCGATGATGGCCCGCTGCTCGACCAGCATGCGGTCGAGATTGCCGCTGGTCTCCACCGCGCTCAATTGAGCGCTGGTGCTCTCTGCGCACAGCAGGGCAAGGCCGCTCAGCGTGTCCGTTCCAACCGATGCGTCCGACACCAGCGCTATGGCGCCGTGCAAGGCGGTGTTCAAACCGAAGAGAGGTGCGGCGGCGATCATGGTGTTTGTCAGGTCGCCGCTGACATGGTGCCAGTTGGATGTGACCATTGGGCGCCGCTCCCGCAGGCACAGATCGATGGCGTTGGTGCCGACGGCATCCTCCACCGCCGACCCGCCCTCGCCCAAGCCGGCCGCATCCAGCCGTTCGACGAAGGAACGGTCTCCGGCGACGCTGTGAATGATCAGGTCGCGGTCGACCAGAACGATGGCGACGGGATGATCGCGGCCCAGGATCAGGCGAATGGAGCCGAGGATCAGCGCGCCGGTGGCCGCTATGTTACCCAACAACTGGTTAGCCGACGGCCGCTCCCTCGGCACCGGACCGGCAGCCTCTTCCGGCGCCCGGTCGCGCAGGCGCCGCCAGGAAGACAGCACCGCCTCGTCCAAACACCCGGGCGGCGGCTCCTCGCCTCTCAAGAAACGGTCACGGGGTGTGTCTGAGAGGGAGTGTCGTGCCGTCATAGTTGAATCCGTAACAGCGGGAAACGCAAGGGTGGGACGACGGGGCCCGGTAAATGATCCAATCTGCAGCGTCGTGCGTTTGATATGAAACGCATGACGCTGCAGTCGCTGTTCGACGATCGGATTCACGCCCTAAACCGATTCCGATTTTACGCGATCCGCTCTCAAGAATGGGCTGGGTCATGCAGGAAAGGCAAAGAAAATGCATGCAGCACCATGCGGCAGCGTATTGCATGGAGGCGGGGAGGGCGAAAGATTTGACCTTCCCCATGCAGAAAGGACACCGGGTTAAGCGCCTGGAAGCTCGGCTTGGTCCGGGGTGAAGTAGCCGAGAGCCGAGGACAGTCTCTTGCCAGACCGGACACATGGATGAATCCTTCTCGGCCCGTCAGCTCGGATTTCCCTCTTGCGCCAGGTGGGGCACATACATGGTCCCCGTTTTCTGGGAAGATGACTGGGCGGAAGCCGCGGCAACGCATGGAGCTTCCAAGGAGGATGGCGTTCGTTGCGCGTCCGCGGCTCGCTGTGAGGTTTGACGGCGATCAGGCGGCCGGCGCCGCGTCGACGGACGCGTACACCTTGATCTCCTGGAACTGCTCGATGGCGCGAGGACCGCACAGAATGCCACGCCGCTCTGCTTGAAGCCGCTCTCGTCGAAGTGCTCGGGGATCACGCCCCAGCAGTTCATCCAGATGGTGCCCGCTTGAATGGCCTTGCCGACGCGACGGGCGCGGGCGGCGTCTGCGGTGAAGACTACGGTATGAGGCGCCGTTTACCGAAGGAGCAGCGAACGGCATTCCCCTGCGTTGCATTCAACTCCGAACAGCAACAGGGGCGTCACCACGTCCTTTGCTCGAAAAGAGCGTCCACGGAATCCATCTCCTGCATGTCCTGCAACAAGCGCTTCCGTCTGGCGGCTTGCGGCTGATAGGCAACGTCTTGCACAACCACGTACCTGGGATCTCCCTCCAGGGATCGGTAGTGGAGACTGCTGCCGCTTCTCATTCCAATCAGTGCGGCGCCAAGAGGGCTTGTGACTGAAACGCAATGTCCATTCGGTGTGTAGCGTTCAGGGAAGACCAGGAATTTGGATCGCGTGCTGTCGGCGCACCCGGTATGGAATGTGACCCTTGAGTTTATGGTAACGATATTCGAAGGAATGTTGTCAACGGGGTACACGATTGCACGCGCAACCTCCCGTTCCAGAAGATCTGAGACGGGATAATACAGAGCCGCCGCGCATTCGACCAACCGCTTTAGCCGACGCCAATCACGATCCGTCATGACGATGGATGGAAGAACCTTCTCTTCCTTGCGATCCATACACATTGCCGCCTCCACTGTTGTCTTGTGAAAAGATGAGCGGCGCCGAACGCCGGGTCTATCCTGATATTTCCAGATTTGGCTAGAGAGCGCTGTCATTATGACGGCACTGTATTGGTCTACTTTTGTCTACATTCTTCATCATGAAACGCATGGTACTTCCACCAGCTTTCTTGATCACAATAACGGTACTCTCCGCGGCCCCGATCAACCGACCGCCCAGAGGCGTCAGGACGGAGATGCAGTCGATCGTTCCTTCATGCCCCGGCCAACTGAGGATGCAGTGACGTTCCTCGCCGGTGGCACAATCTTGCACGACCAGGGTGGAACCAATGCGCACCACATGACCGGGCAGGTGCTCGTCATCGACAATGACAGCATCTTCGAGCGCATCCAGAAAGGATGAACGCACCTCGGGAGGCATTGCCGAACCCGGTGTGATCAGCAAAGTGGCGATGCGAAGGTAATCGCTTTGACCAATGACAATAACGTCTCCGGACGAGGCTGCTTCGACAGTCTTTTTCATGGCCCTCACCTAAGCCAAGTAAACGCAGGAGACACTCCCGCCCCAGACTTGACGGATGCAAGCCTTGCTGGACACGCTGCATTTGGTCACGACTTTCGAATGAGTGCTCATCCGTCAGCGTTCTCCAAACCGGGCGCACGCCAGCATTCGAAGCTTGTCAAACTATCTGGGGTTGTGAATGGCATGCAGCATGGCGGAACCGAACGACTCTTCGGCGCTCGATGCGATCAAGATGTCAGCGCAAGCCCTGGATCCTGGTCGAACGGATTGATTCCGCCCAGGATGCCAGGGCGAGCTATCCTGCGAGCAGGCCACCTGAAACAAGAAGGAAGCGGTTGGCTATTTGGCTTGTGATCATAGTGATGGAAATAATTGGTATCACACAACGTTTTGTCAAGGCCTATACTAAAAATCAAGACAGCAAGAGCCTTCTCCAACGTAAGATTTTTTTCTTCAATTAGAAAATAAATCAGCATCACCGAAGGGATGTCGCCAGATTTTAAAACTGTCTCAAGCAAACGATTATCGTTGCCCGTTGTTTCTCTATTCACCGGATGGTTCGACGGAACTGGCGACTCAGCACATTCATCGCCATCCGATCATCTCAAGAGCGCGGGTGATTTGGATGGCTTACGCAATGTCGGTGTGGATGCACAGCGCAGGATCGGGCAACTGCCTTCGTCACCAAATCTGCTTCTCGACCTTTGCCTTTTGGCGATAACGCTGTTCCGCGGCCACGCGCCCCCGTCCAATTCCGGCAATCGGCCAAATGTGGTGGTTGCGCTGAGTGGGCGCGGCAATTGTCGCGGCGGCGAGCACCGCACCACGACGGGCGGTCGCACCATGGCGGTACCCGAAGGACGTTTCTGGATGAGGCCTTAACGCCTCTTTTGTTTCATCCAGACCAATTAGCAGACCAATCGCCAGCCAAACTAAAGGCTCTCCATGCAGCAATCGAGGTGTCTTCAATGCGCACTCAGAACAAAAAAGCCGTTCAGAATAGTAGTGACCGAAATCTTGTATTGTTAATAGAGAATAGTATGTGCCTTCGAATAGCGATGAAGACCCTCATCGAAATGTGGGGCTACGATGTGCTGGATGCCTCTTCCGCGAGGCAAACATTTACCGCGCTCAGGGAAGTTCAGAAGCGACCCGACGTAATGATCTCCGATCATCACCCTCTTGAAAAGGAAAGCGGGATCGATTCCATTCGTGCTATCCGCGCCCTCTCAAACAAAAGGCTTCCAGCGATTCTCCTGATCAATGATTTTGCATTCCGTGATGACATCTTGACAGCCGAAGAGATCAACGTGCTCCGCAAGCCAGTCGACCCACACCAGCTTCGCGCGCTCTTAGCCACAATGACGATCATATGATCAGAAGGGCGTTGGAGCGCAATTCAGCGTTAGAGCGTGTGCATCGGCGTGGAACAGTAGGCCAGTTTCGGGGGTGATCGGCGTCCAAAACCCAGCCACCTCCTGATCTGGCAGACTTCCACCC
>NZ_LGQU01000168.1:0-10615 GCF_003115935.1 Azospirillum sp. TSH20 | reverse complement strand
GGGCGTACGCCCCGGAGCCCTGCCGTTGCGTTAGCCTGGGGAATTTTCAGCCGCCCTTTCCGGGGAGTATCCAGCCGGCACTGACAGCCGTCGGTTGGCTGACGCCGAGTGCTTCGACCAGACGGATGGACGAGATGCCCTTGTCCGACTGCGGGATGAACCACAGCTCCATGAGCCAAGTCCGCAACGGCAGCTTCGTTCCATGCAACGGGGTTCCCGTCGTCACGGTGAACTGAAAAGGGCAGTCCGAATTGCAGCAGTGATAGAGCCCCGGCCGGGGCTGTCGTTCCATGTCGCGTCCCGTCAGAGTGATTGAGCGCCGCAAGCCGCTGGCCGGACAGAGCCGCCCATTCGGCCACACCATCGCCTCAGCCAGCGCGGCGGCACCGCGCCTCATCGTGGAAGGCTTCAGTCATCTCCGCCACGGTCCGAACAACCGTCAGTTCCTCCAACACCGATCCCATTGCCCCCTCCGCGCTTGATGACTAAGAATCGCACGCAACCGCTGGAAGGGCTATACTTTACTGTGTTTAGTTGATGATGGCGGCGTTGTCTGCCGAACAAATGTCGCGGTGCTTTCAAATCGGCGAAGAAATGCCGTCGTGTATGGCATCGGATGACGCAAAGAATGCCGATCCGTTCCCATGCGCCATGACAAGTTCGCAGTCAATTACATGGCCATCATCAAGCTTGCCATGAACCATAGATCCCTTCGCATGAGAAGTCCGTCAGACGTGACCTAGCTATATTCAGGGGCGGTAGGGTCAACTCCCTGCAAATCGTCACCGGGACGCATGGCCTGTCCCATCAGTTCAACGACCGCCATACGCAGGTCGGCAGCCGCCACCGGCTTGTGGAGCAGACGGTATCCTCCCGCCTGCGCCTCTGCCAGCCGCTCCGGTGCAGTGTCTCCTGTTATAATCGCCGCCGGAATCCGCTTGCCGAGGCGGGCATGGACGGCCTTGATCACGTCCAGCCCAGTCTCCCCATCGCGCAGCCGATAATCCGCCAGCAGGATGTCCGGCGAATTGTCCTTGAGCATCCGAACGGCGTCCTGGCGGCAGGCCCCAGCCAACACCCGGTATCCCCAGGTCTCGATCATCGCCTGCATCCCGGCCCGGACCAACTCCTCGTCGTCGATCACCAGTATTACGCCACTGCTTTCCTCGGGCACACTGGTCTCACCCAAATTGGAAGATCCGCTGACGACACCCATCAGCGGCACAGTCACGGCAAAGGTCGATCCGCGTCCGGGGATTGATCGGACCTCCACCTCATGCCCCAACAGGCGTGCAAGCCGACGAACAACGGCAAGTCCGAGTCCCAGCCCTTTGCTGCGGTCACGCTCAGGGTTCCCGACCTGAAAGAATTCGTCGAAAACCTCCTGCTGGCGGTCCGCCGCGATGCCGATGCCGGTGTCTGCGACCTCGATGCGCAGGTGGCTGCCGCGCCGTCGGCACCCGACGAGCACCCCGCCCCGTTCCGTATAGCGGAGCGCATTCTCCACGAGATTGCGCAAGATGCGTTCCAACAGCACCGGGTCGCTCTTCACCACAACGCCACAACCGCTGGTCCTGAACCGTAACCCCAGTTCCGCCGCACGCAGAATGTATTCGTCAGCCAAACGCTGGATGATGGGGGCAAGAGGCATTGTCACTGGCTTGGCCGTCACCAGACCGGCATCCAGTTTCGAGACGTCCAGCAGTCCATCCAACAGCATCCGCAGCCCATTCAGAGACTGCTCCATAGAACGTAGGATGCGTATCGCCGGGCTTCCGTCGACATGCCCCTGCAAAGCGCCCATAAACAGGACCAACGATTGGACCGGCTGACGCAGGTCGTGGCTGGCTGAGGCAAGGAATTTGGATTTCGCCACATTCGCCCGTTCGGCTTCGGATTTCGCCGCGCGCAGGCTGTCCTCGAAGCGCTTACGCTCCGTGATGTCGCGGGCAATGCCAAGCACACCGATGACACGGCCCTCGGTTGCGCGCAGGGGAGCCTTGGTGGTCAGGCAAATGCGTATTTCGCCGTTCGTGCGGTCGAGGATTTCCTCCTCGAGAACCACCACCTCGCCGCTTTCGATCACCTGCCGGTCGACCGCCTCGATATGGGAGGCGAGTTTGGGTGGATAGAAATCCCGATCACGCGCGCCCAGTACTTGGTCGTGGTCAGCGGCAAACAGGCGACAGGTGGCGTCGTTGACCACAAGGAACCGCCCGTTCGCGTCCTTCACGAACACCGGGTCGGTGATGCCCTCGATCAGAGTTCTAAACAGCATGTTGCTCTGCTGAAGCTTCTGCTCAATCGTATGGCGCTGAGTGAGGTCACGCATGATCCCGGTAAAGAAGCGCTGCCTGCCATCCCACCATTCGGCGATGGCAAGTTCGAGCGGGAATACGGTTCCGTCGCGGCGCCGACCCTCCACCTCGCGCCCGGACCCGATGATTCGGGGAATACCGGTCTGCAAATAGCGGCCGATATACTCCTTGTGCCGGGACCGATCGGGCTCCGGCATCAACTCCGACACGTTATGCCCGATCATATCCTCGGCGGCGTAGCCGAAGATGCGCTCGGCGGCAACATTGAAGGATTGCATCACGCCGGCTTCATCGATTACCACCATCGCGTCGACGGCGGTTTCGACCACAGCGCGATATCGGGTTTCAGCCCTTTCCGTAGCGGCGCGGGCCTGCCGCTCCGCCTGCTCCGCCGCCTCAGCCGCGCGCTGAGCCGTGCGCATCTCCAGTTCGTGCATGACGATGCGGGCGAACTCCACCAGATCGCTCTGCTCCTGTTCGCCGAAATCATGGCGCGGTACATAGTCGATGACGCAAAAGGTTCCCAGCAGCAACCCGTCCGGCGTCCTCAACGGCGCCCCGGCATAGAACCGGATGTACGGCTCCGCGGTGACGAGATCGTTTTCAGCGAAGCGCTCATCCGCCAATGCGTCCGGCACCACCATAGGGCGGTCTTCCAGGATGGTATAGGCGCAGAAGGAAAGGCGGCGAGTCGTATGCTGGACCTGAAGACCATGGCGCGCCTTGAACCATTGGCGGCCCTCATCGACCAGACTGACCAGAGCGGTCGGCATCCTGAAGGCACGGGCGGCAAGCCTGGTCAGCCGGTCAAACACCGGCTCGGGCGGCGTGTCGAGGATGCAATAGCTCTTGAGCCGGTCGATGCGGGCCGGCTCGTTGAGAGGCCATGGCGGTTCAACGGAACTCACGGAGCCTGCATCCGTGGGAGAGCTTATCAGTTCGGAGCATTGTCACTCTGGTCACGTTGGCGGCGATCACGGCGGCTAGCGGATATCTACGGGTGCTGGGATGGATGCGGCGCATAAACACCCACTGTATCCGGGGAAGCACCTGCCGTTATCGATAAAGGCTGCGGGATTGGGCGCTTGACCACCAGATGATAAGCCAAAATGTGCGTGTTGCAAACCTTTGCAAGGTGACGATCACAGCCACGACAAAGGTCTGCTCGGTAGGGTTGGGTCGATCACAGACTTCTCGGCAATTACCAACCATGCCGCACGTCGGTGCGACGGCGCCGGCCAAGATTCCGATGCGAAGGTAGCCGCCCTTCGCATGGCCTGCCTCAGAGAGCGGCGTCCAAGCCGCAACCGCCTCGGGCGTCACTCTCACTATCAGGTCGCCTGTCGGCGCAGCGCTGCATCGCAGTTTGCCCAGCTTGCGACACCGCTGCGCGCCTTTGCGATCTGATGACGGTGGGACGCACCGACCTTATACGACATTGGGCGCTCGGCTGCAGCGGGAACGCCTTCATACCCGCTTGCCCATCCGAGCGCCACCAGCCCGGCCTTTTTGCACCTCCGTCCCTGTGTGAGGATGATTCATGCTCAGGCGCTCTTTTGCATCCACTCCCCCTTATCATCCAGCGCGGACTTGGCTGATGAAGTCATCGACCTCGCCTGACAGGAGCGTCGCCTGCCGGGCCAAGCTGTCAGCAGCACTCAGCAGGTCATTTGCCGCAGTCCCGGTGCCTTGGGCCGCCTGCTCCACACCATAGATGTTCGACGACACCTCCTGTGTGCCTCGAGCCGCCTGCTGAACGTTTCGGGCGATCTCCTTGGTAGCGGCATCCTGCTCTTCCATCGCTGCAGCGATGCCACTGGCGATCTCGTTTATTTGAGTGATGATCCCGTTGATGTCGGCAATCGCCTGCACCGCGTCGCCGGTCACCCCCTGCATCGCCCCGATCTGGTTGGCGATGTCCTCCGTCGCCTTGGCCGTTTGCGTCGCCAAGTTCTTGACCTCGCTGGCGACGACGGCAAACCCCTTGCCGGCCTCTCCCGCGCGGGCCGCTTCGATGGTGGCGTTGAGCGCGAGCAGGTTGGTTTGACTGGCAATGTCGGTGATGAGTTTCACAACATCACCGATGGTGTTTGCTTGCGTCGCCAGAGACTGGATGCTGCGGTTCGCTCCTTCGGCACGGCCGACGGCCTGACGGGCCACTTCGGACGAGCGGGCCACCTGTCGACTGATTTCAGCGATGGAACTCGACATTTCCTCGGCCGCGGTGGCAACGGTCTGAACGTTGGCGGACGCCTGCTGCGTCGCCGCCGCCACAGCCGTGGCTTGGGCTTTGCTCTGCTCAGCCATGGCTGACAGCTGTTGCGCGTTGCCCTGAACCTGAGTGACGGCCCCACTGACCTGGGTGACAACCTTCTTCACCGACGCCTCGAACTCGTCGGCCATCCCTCTCATCATCGCCTTACGCTCAGCCTCCGCTTTCGCCTTCGCCTGTTCCTGCTCCGCTTGCATGCGGCGCATCTCCAGCCCGTTGTCCTTGAAGACTTGAAGCGAACGAGCCAGCGACCCCACCTCGTCCTTCCGTTCAGCGCCGGCAACAGCGACAGCATAGTTGCCGCTTGCTATGGTTGCCATGTCTGCCGCCATGCGGGTCAACGGACGAGCAACCATAACCATGACCGTCCAGCCGAGTAGACCAAAGGCGGCGATCAGGCCAATGCCTGACATCAGGTAGAGCCCCTGTTTCACCTGTGTTGCCAGTGCGTCGGCGTCCGCCGCGGCGACGCGCATGTCGGCTTGGTTCCGCTGAACCCGCTCATTGACCAGATCAACCAGCTTCAACCGGGCGGTACGACCTTCGGTGCTGGAAATCTTGAAGGCGTTGTCGTTGTCGCTTTTGAGGCCGAAGTCGATGCTCTTCCGGGTAATGCAGTCATAGTCGAGAACAGCATCCTTGATCGCCTGATTGCCCTGGCGCCGCTCCGGGGTGTCAGCCAACTCGATCATGCGCTCGGTTGCTTTGACGGCTTCGGCCACGCTCCTCCGGTATCCCTCCAGATAGCCTTGCATCGCCTCCTGAGAAGGTTCAAGGATCAAGTTCTTCTCGTTCACCGTGGCATTGTTCACCAAAGCCATCATCGACAAAGACATCTCAAGGCGCACTGCCGACACGTCGGTGATCCGGTGCGTCGCTGCATTCAGGTTCGAGATCGCCGCCTGTGCGCTCCAGAGCATCACACCGACAACGGCGACCACGATGAACAACGGCGCCATGATTTTTTGAATCAGCTTAAGGTTGGAATACCAGCGCAGCATGACGCACTCCCATCTTTCACTCTGCTTCAGCCTGCCGTCTCATCCTCCAAAAGATAATGATCTGGGTCATAGTCCCGTGTTTGGTCGTTAGGGGTTTTCCTGTAGTGAGGGTGATACGGCATCGTAAATTGCCCTCCGTTTCCCTCAGATTTCCAGCGTCGACCCGCTTGGTCCAGGTTGGTGTCGTGGATCGGCGTCCGTGCGCCACCACAGCAGCAAATTCTTTCCAGAAATCAATGACATGGCCAGTAGATTGGCAAGTCTGCGGTCGGGCGGCGCCCCACCGTCTGAGAGTATCGGTAAATTTATTTTTCGGATGATGCTTGGGCAGCGATGAAAAATACCTTAAAAAAATAGGAGGCGTTCGCTGACTGTTTTTGCAAGAGAGGGCACGGCGCTTAGCATTTCTTCGTGATACTTGCTATAATTCTCAAATCAATCTACTCTCGCTCCAAAAAACATGTCCAATGGTTACGCGAGTGTTACAAGTAAAAAATTTTACGGAGACAAAAAGTATCTGGAAAACCTCGCACAACTCCTTCAGCCTTTCATTGCAAGATGCTGGAGGCAGCTATGGGCTTCATAGTGTGGGGACCGATGGAGCAAGATTTTGGAATTCTTTGGATGAGAAGGTTCGCAAGGCTTGATCAGGCTGTCAAGCATGTGGTGGAACATGTTCCAGAGCAAATCCAACATGCGGTTGTCGTATCGGATCAAGCAGGGCTGATCATACCTTCCTCTGAAATTAGACAGCGCTATCTTGAGCTTCTGCCCGCCCCGCATTCAAAGTTTGAAATGGCATCGCCTGATGCTGAGGGGTTTGTTGGGCGATGTCGCAATTGCATATCAAGCTGGGCCGTCTCTGGAAAGCAGCTTGCAACAAGAGCTGCGGGTTGGTGCTGAATGAGACAAGGCTCCAGGGGAAGCAAGAACGTCATGTTTGGCCGAATCAATGGAAGGCGATCTGGGAGTTCAGTTGATGGGGAATACTTCGTGGAGTTCCGGTTGCGCGCCAGGACGCCAAGGACGCTACTGGCTGGTAAGCAAGGAGCCGTTGGGCAGTCAGACCTGATCTCGTTCGGCAGAATCGCATTCGGTTGGTCAACAGATTCGGGGCCGTCCCCGGCGAATTCGTCGACGCCATGCCGGCACGCTCGGCAGCGGAAGCAACGATAACCCTTCTGCCGCTTCTGGTCTGCAGGTGATTGCCACCGTCATCGGCCGGCCGCGATCAGGCTGGCGGGACAGCTTCCCGCAAACGGCACGACACCGATTATCCTGGCGTTCCCGAATGACGAAACAATGCTGCCTCGTCTCCGTTTAACTGTCTACGGTATGCATCGCCTCGGAAAGGTGGGCATGGCTGGACAGGAGGCAGCCAGCGTGGGCTGGAAAATGCCGAGAAGTCAGATAAAGATTGTACTCGGAGCGGTTTTGTTAGCCGCTCCGCTGCTCGGTTATGAGGTTTTTTCCCTCGCCACACTGCGCCAGGAGCGTGAACAGGAACTGGAGGCGGAGGCAGGACGCCTCCTTGCGCTGGTGGGCGCCGAACAGCAAAAATCTGTGGAGGACATCCGCCACATGTTCGCGACCCTGCAGGCAACTGGAGTCCCCCGACTGCCACCTGCCGAATGCCTGAACATTATGGAAGAACTCAGGCCTTCGTACCCGAGCCACCTTGAAATCCAGCTTGCCGATAAAACTGGCCAAGTGTGGTGCGCGACACAGCCCGGATCGATCGGGACCGATATTGGCGACCTGCCTAGTTTCCGGAAGGCGCTGCAAATCGACCAGCTTGTTGTCGGTGAACCCGGCCCGATCCGGGCGGTGCCGGACGCCCAAGGGCGCGGGATCCTGCCATACCGACAACGCTATCAGGGGGTGGACGGGCAGCCTGGCGGCACAATGACCGCTTTGATCGACCTCGATTGGCTGACGGACTATGTCGCCAGACTGTCCTGGCCGTCCTATGCCGTCGTCACGATCGCACATCCGGACGGACAGGTCCTCGCCCGAGCGCCGATGGACAAGGGCTTGGTCCTCGGCTCCACGATCCCGGACCGACTGCGCTACACCTTGGCTGCCCCCGCTCCCGGCTCGGGGCAGTCTCCCGGCCTCGACGGGGTGGAGAGGCGTTTCGTGTGCATCGGCCTGCAACACTGGGCCAGTTTCAGGGGTGATCGGCGTCCAATAACCAGCCACCCCTGATCTGGCAGACTACCACCCTGGGTTTGGACGACAGGGTGGCGGACAGGGATGTTGACGGTGGAGACGATCGCACGGATACGACGCGAGCACGCGAAGGGGAAAAGCATCCGGGCCATTGCCCGGTCGCTGAAGGTGTCGCGGGAGACGGTGACGAAATACCTGCGCTCGGGCGAGACGGCGCCGCGCTACGAGCGCCAGCACCAGCCGCTTCCGAAGTTGTCCGGGTTCCAGGAGGAACTGGAACGGCTGATCACGGAGAACGAGCGGCGGCCAGCCCGCGACCGGCTCGACTACCTGGGGCTCTTCGGACGGCTGAAGGATGCCGGCTTCCAGGGCGGCTACGACACGGTGCGGCGCTACATCAAGCGCTTCAAGCAGCGCCAGCCGCCGAGTGGGCCGGTGAACGCCTACGTTCCGCTCACCTTTGCCCCGGCCGAGGCGTACCAGTTCGACTGGGCGGAAGAGTGGATCATCCTGGACGGCGTGACGACCAAGGTGCAGGTGGCCCATGCCCGCCTGTGCCACAGCCGCATGCCGTTCGTGGCGGTCTACCCGCGCCAGACCCAGGAGATGGTGTTCGACGCCCACGCCCGTGCCGCGGCCTTCTACGGCGGCCTGTGCGAGCGCGGCATCTACGACAATATGAAGACGGCGGTGGACGCTGTATTTGTCGGCAAAGAGCGCCGCTTCAACCGCCGCTTCGCCCAGATGTGCTCGCATTACCTGGTCGAGCCGGTGGCCTGCACCCCGGCTTCGGGCTGGGAAAAGGGCCAGGTCGAGAACCAGGTCGGCACCTTGCGCCAGCGGCTGTTCACGCCGCGGCTGCGGGCCAAGACGCTGGAAGAGGTGAACGACCGCCTGCACGACGAGGTGATCGTCTGGGCCCAACAGACGTCGCATCCAGAGGATAGGAGCCGGACGGTGTGGGAGGTGTTCCAGGCGGAGCGGCCGGCGCTGATCACCGTGAGAGATCCTTTCGACGGCTTCCACGAGGCCACGCTCAGCGTCTCGAAAACCTGCCTGATCCACTTTGACCGCAACCGCTACAGCGTGGCCGCGATCGCCGCCGGCAAGCCGGTGCAGGTCCGCGCCTACGCGACACGGATCGTGGTGTGGTTCAACGGCGCGATCGTCGCCGAGCACCCACGAGCTTTCGGGCACGGCCACACGCGGTACAATCCGCTGCACTACCTGCCGGTTCTCGTCCGCAAGCCGGGGGCGCTGCGCAACGGGGCGCCGTTCCGGGACTGGGATTTGCCGCCAGCCCTGGCGACGGTGCGGACCCGCCTGGGCCGCGGCGACGACGCTGACCGGCAGTTCGTTGGCGTGCTCGCCGCCATCCTCACCGATGGCCTGGAGGCGGTGGAGGTCGCCTGCCGCGAGGCACTGGCGAGCGGTACGCACAGCCGGGACGTGATCCTGAACATCCTCGCCCGGCGCCACGACGTCACACCGGCACCGGCCATGGCGGTGCCGACGGCGTTGACGCTGTCCATTGAGCCGGCCGCCGACTGCGGGCGCTACGACCGCCTGCGCGCGGTGCGGGAGGGCTGCCATGGAACGGCATGAGCTGATGGCGATGATGGCCGAGCTCAGCCTGGCCGGCATGCGTGCCGCCTACGACGAGGTAATGAGCGATGGACTGAAGCGGCAGCGCACCGTCCAGCAGATCCTGGGCGACCTGCTGGCGGCGGAGCGGGCGGAGAAGCAGGCGCGCTCGATCCGCTACCAACTCGGCGCCGCCAAGCTGCCTCTGGCCAAGACGCTGGCCGAGTTCGACTTCACCGCCAGTCCCCTCAACGAGGGGCTGGTGCGCGACCTGCACGATGGCGGCATTCTGGAAACCCAGCGCAACGCCGTGTTCATCGGGGGAACCGGGACCGGCAAGACGCACATGTGCATCGCCATCACGGCCAACTGCGTGCGCCGCGGCGCCCGTGCCCGGTTCTTCAACGTCATCGACCTGGTGAACCGGTTGGAGGCCGAAGCCCGGACCGGGCAGGCGGGCAAGCTCGCTGACCAGTTGACCCGCGTTGATCTCGTGGTGCTGGACGAACTCGGCTACCTGCCGTTCTCCCAGAGTGGCGGCCAACTGCTGTTCCACGCGCTCAGCCAGTTGTACTCGCGGACCTCGGTGTTGATCACCACCAACTTGAGCTTCGCTGAATGGC
Source organism: Azospirillum sp. TSH20 (assembly GCF_003115935.1). Taxonomy (NCBI): domain Bacteria; kingdom Pseudomonadati; phylum Pseudomonadota; class Alphaproteobacteria; order Rhodospirillales; family Azospirillaceae; genus Azospirillum; species Azospirillum sp. TSH20. The sequence goes on along the minus strand of NZ_LGQU01000168.1, from coordinate 645 downwards.
CGACGGTGTTCGCTGGCGACGCCAAGATGACCACCGCTTTGCTCGACCGGCTGACGCATCACTGCGACATCCTGGAAACCGGCAACGAGAGCTGGCGGTTCAAGAACCGCTCCTGATCCAAAGCCTTCCCATCCGTTGTCCAGGGGGGCCCACAGGCCCCTCCCACGCGCGCCGCTGCGTCAGCCATGAGGGCACTCCGCGGCGCGCGCGGGACCCTCCCGTGGACTCCCTGGACAACAGGTTCTGCAACCGCAAGCGTGGCTGGAAATTGCAAGCCGATGCCGGCTGGAATTTGGAAGCCGATTGACTACCATGTCGAGGTCGCCGGCTTCTATTACTCGGTACCGGCGACGCTGATCCGCCAACAGATCGACGCACGCCTCACCGCCACCACGGTGGAGTTCTTTCACCGCGGCCAACGGATCGCCGCCCATGCCCGCCGGCACGGCGGCGAGCGCCACAGCACCGTGCCCGAGCACATGCCGGCAGCACACCGCCGCTACGCCGAGTGGAGCCCCGAGCGTTTCGAGCGGGACGCCGGCGACCTTGGCCCCAATACTGTGGCGTTGATCCGCGCCATCCTCGCCAGCCGGCCGCACCCGGAACAGGGCTTCCGCACCTGCCGTGGCGTGCTGAAGCTGTTTC